>JAKAJA010000001.1 GCA_021814085.1 Acidobacteriota bacterium
AGGACCTGCTGTATCCGCGCAAAAAAGATTTGAAAAAGTCCCATTTGAAATTGGAAAACATAATCAGCGCCAAGAGGGCATTATCGCACACACGTAAACCGGCAAGTTGCCGGTTTTTAAGTGGGGTTGTGATGGCCTTAAAGGCTTCCTTCAAGGGCCCTTTAGAACTACGGCAACGCTTTGGCGTTATGGACGAGATACCACGTTACGCCGTCATTGCTAACCCAGTAATTGCCCGTGCCAGTTGTGAGGTTGTAGGCGTCAATAACGCCTGCATCTCCATCATTTACGGGCTCTTTCCAGAACACCACCTTGTCCCGAAGGGCAACGAGTAGATTAGGCAAGGTAATCCCATCAGCGCCTATCCATCGCTGGCGAGGCCATTCATGCTCATCCGAAACGGCCCACAAGTGCGCTGCGGTCGTGGCTACGCCGTTGAGCCTGATCATAGGCTCAGCAGGGTGCAGCAGCACTTCCCACGCGGCTGTGACGCACCAGTCATGCGCACTACAGTCGTAGCCCATGACCGCAAGAGCCGCATCGGGCTCGGCGATTCGCTTACCCATCATCGCCTCATACTCAGCGCGGAGCTGCGCCATGGTCATGGCACTCCAGTCGGCCATCAACACGAGCGTTTCAGGGCCGAAACATCCACCAGCAGGAGGGAGCGTGGGATCGGACGAGGACGTGGGGTCTGCGGGCGTTGGGACCGTCTGCGCGTCCGTATCATTCGCCGTGGCAGCCTTGAAGATCCCCCATTTGTTCGCGTTCGGGGTGCTATTCAGGATGTTCGCCTGGTAGTAGACGAAGATTTGGAACCAGTTCGGCGCGGTGCCGCTGGCGTTGAAAACGGGCACCATGAGCCCCGATCGAACCTCCGTGCCTGACGGCAGGGCGAACTGGACGCTTGAACTCCGTCCGATCACGGGTCTGTCCCATACGCGCCAACTGTCGATGTAGTATTTACTGGCGGTCTTCTTGATGAGGTTGCCCATGGCCTCAGCCAGCGTGCCGTCTTTGATTTCACTGTTCAGCACGTCCAGCCTCCCATCCACCTGATATTCAGCGAGAGGACTGGGGAGGAGCTGAGCGCTACCATAATAGCCGTATGAACTCACCTGGTCGTAGCTATCTACCAGATAGAACAGCACATTGGGGATCGTACCGCCGGTGAGAGCGTACTTGAAATGGACCTTCACGCGCGTCGTCGTGATGCCCGCCTTGACCAAGCCCAACAGGTCTACTGGCTCGCATTCTTTGTAGGCCGAATCCTGATACTTCTGCACGCGCAGCGTCTTGAGGTAGGCGTTTGACGTCCACGAGATATCGAACTCGGCATGGTGCGGCCCGACCGACCCGGACACCAGGGCCACAGTCGGCGCGCTGGGGACGGCAGGCTTGCCACCACTTACTGTCCCAGATCCCGCCACGATGTTGGGGAGATATCCGGCATCCGTGTAGGCCGTCCCTCGAAAGGCACGCGCCTTGATAGTATTGATCGTGTTCCCAGCCTTGAGTTTGCGCTCGATCCAGAGCACCAGAGAGGTGTCCGTCGTCGCGCAGGTGCCCTCCACGGTGAACTTCCGCAGGGATGTGGTGTCCTGAAAAACCGCCTTCACCCTGTCGGCACCCGAGAAGTTGAAGGTCACCCCAAGGGACGCCTCCTTGCGCGTCGTGCCTGGGATGTCATCCAGGGGGCTCTCCAGGCTGATGGAACATGAGGCAGGCGGAGTATCGTCTGAGTCTGGGACCGTCCCGGCATCATAGACAGAAGACCACGCCGAAAAGACCGTGTGATCATACCGGGAGCGAATGCGGCCGATGAGGGCCTTGCGCGCTATGCCGGGGCGGTTAATGGTGCAGGTCACGGTCCCGCGGCCAGCGGCCACGTCGTCCATGACCTCCTTGTGGTCGATCTTGTTCCATGCAGACGGCGCGGAGTCCGGGTTGCTGGCGGTGCCGGTGACGGCCGCGAAGAGCTGGAGGACGCCCGCACCAGCGTCGTTCGGGATCGTCACATTGATGATCGTGGCCACCTTCGTATGGGTCACGCTGGAGATTGTAGGCGCCGTGGGCGCCGGGATAGCGCTCCCGCCCGCCGTTACAGACCCGGCATCATAGAGGGCCGTAAGGACACGTGGCCCGTTCTGGGCCTGCACCTTGACTCCGAGGGTTATGCCTCGTTTGAACCGCCGGTGGAAATGGCAGGTATATGGAGAGGCCTTCCCACTGACGTTAAAGGGCTTGTTGATGATTTTGCCATCGGGCTTGGTCACCTCAACATGCATGACGGAGGCCATGCCCGTCCACGTCACCACAACATCCAGGTCGCATTCCTTGCCAGGGGTCCCGGGGATGTCATCAACCGCAGAGGCCAGCGCGACGCCTGTAATGACCGGTAGCGCATCATCTGAAGGTATGTCGTCTTCCGTGGAGGAGCTGTTCTCGTCAGAGGGCGTGCCCTCCTTGAGCGCTTCAGTCCGGGCTAGCACGTCCGCCCACCAGAGTTTCCCCGCGGGCAAATAGAAGCCGCCGTAATAATAGCCGTCAGACTGGAGGTCCGGCTTGAAGCCCTTGGTCAGCCTGGGTTTGTCTCGGTCTTTGCCATCGGGCCAAACGGTCACTTCGAACCGCCAGATCAGATCTTTAATTTCATCATAGGGGTAGCGCCAGCGGCACTCCCAAAAGCGCCATAGGCGATCCAGGTAAAGCGTCGCGCCGTTAGGGTAGGTCCCAACCTTCTCTCTACGTGGTTGGAGACGTGGGTAGATAGCCTCCGGGAAGACCGTGTCGAACATGGCGCTATAGGCCTTTGTGAACACGAAATCCACCGGCTCTGGCGGCTCTTCATCGTCCTCCAGCCAGGCATCCGTCCCCGCCGTGCCGGGGTCGGGCAGGGTGCCGTTCTCCTCGAGCAGGGCAAGCTCCACCACTCCGCCGTCGTCCAGACCCGTAGAAACGGACGTGACCAAGTAGACGACCCCGCCCAAGGAGACCGGCTGGCGCAGCTGGTAGGTGCTGCCATCGTCCGCCACCGTGCAAGTGTCAACTCCCTGGCGGTGTTGGGCCACCCAATTGTAAGTGCGATCCGCGATCTCCTGAAGTTTGGCCCGGTCGCGCGTGAATGGGAGATCGATCTCCAGCTTCTTCCCACCGTGGGGCATCCAGCCCCGCCGTGCCCAGCGGCCATCCATGCCCTTGATGACCACCTTGTCATAGCGGTCCGCCGCCACGGGCTTGACGGGCCCGCTGACGACCAGGTCATCGATGTTCTTGGGCAGTGAGCCATCGGCCGTTTCTGCCCGCTCGGCGAAATAGAGCACGCCCAGCTTCGTCCAGACCTGGGCATTGACCCACTTGCCCAGCTTCTCGCAGGCCTGGCCCGTCGTCAGCATGTCGAAGTTGGCCACATCCACGATGTCCGAATAGGTCACGGCATCGTAGAGGATGATTCGGTGGCCTGAATCGAACTGCCCCTCGGCGTCCAGCAATTTAGCCAGCAGCCAGGCCACCGTCTTCCCACGGAACCATGAGTCGAGGACGGTAATAGCATCCGTGGCCAAATAGTTGCACTTCAGCTTCTGCTTGAACGTGATGACGCTTCCCGCCACGGAGGCGACGGTCAGCTCCTGTTGAACGAGCTTGTTCCCGCCCGAAGACTGGGGCTTATAGTGTCCCAGTCGTATGATGTCACCGGCCACGAGGGGCTCCCCGTTCGCGTCCAGGGCGCTGTTCACGGTGAGCTGCTTGGTCTGCTTCCCCCCAGTCACGATGGCGATCGCGCTATAGTCCCTTTTGATCAGGCTCGCGTCGCCCTTATCGAGGCGCGCGAGCGGATCCAGAACCTGAACCGGCACGCGGTCTGTTTCGCTGTCAAGTTCCACCGAATCATAGGCAAGATCCCCCTCCCACACTGGAACGCCGTCACGAAGCACCCTGAACCCATAGGCGGCGGGGGCGATGTCCAGCGTGCTAAGGTTCGATCTCGTGAAGATGCTATTCCACGCAAGATCCGTGTTGTCCAGATCGATGCTTACATCGTCGGCTACGGCGAGACGGTCTGAGCCTTCAAGCCGCATGGAAAGTTGCGCGGACACGTCATCCGGGAAGGGGATATCGGTATACACGCCAGCCTTGTCGCGCAGCTGGAGCCCATAGCTCATGAAGTCGCCCCGAGGTGGACTGGGCTGGCCACGGCGGACAGCCTGGTGGTGAACTCGAACTCCAGCGCTATTTCCACGGCCACGTTCACGCCGCCAAGGGATTTGGGGTCCGGATCATTGGACAGGGCGGCCCCGCGATAGGTAACGCCCCCATCGAGAGAGAGGGTGAAGTTCGCCCCGTTCTCGGCGGCCAAAAGATTATCGAGAGAGGCCAGCTCCGAGGGCTCCAGCGTCCATATGATCTTACAACCGGCCCAGATGCCATGACGGTTCCGCCGGCGGGCCCCGCCCTTCGTCTTGACGACGTTCTCTTGGATGCGGTAAACGGGCACTACGGAGACGGGAGCCGGCATGGTCCCGCTATTGACCCCGGTCCATCGCACGTCATGACGAAACATCGCCGCCTCCGAAGGTAAGCCGCCTGTCCTCACGCGCCGCGCGGTCCAGCAGGCGCGCGGTCTGCCGGACGAAGCCCCGGCGGCCCGTGTCCATCATGGCGAAGCCGTGCAGGTGCATCTCGGAGCGGACATGGGCCCCCGCGCCAGCCAGCACGGCCGAAGGGCTGCTTGACTGCCCGGCCATGGCGGCCACGTCGCGCACCGTCTGCACGGTATCAACGAGCAGAGACTGAACGACGCTCTTAAAGTCGGACACCGGGGCGATGATTTCAGGGCCCGCCTCGCCCACCAGGCCGAACGTAGGCCGGTCCACCAGGCCGCCCGTGGCGAATGCCACGGAGGCACCCTTTGCCGCACCAGACAAGGCCGCCCACATGCTTTCGGCCATGATGGAAAAGCCCGTTGCAATCGCCACCCCTGCGAAGGGGATATAGCTGTGCGCGGCGAAGATTTCGGCGATTGCCGCACTCATGGCCGACGACGCTACCGCCTGGTTCGCCGCAATGGCAGGGGCAGCAGCAGCCGTTTGCGCGGCGGCACCGGTAGCCGACGCCGTCGTCTTGGCGGTTTCACCGGTGACCCACGCCACGATGATCCCGGCCAAATAGGCAAGGAACTTGTTGACGAAAATCATAACGAAATCCACGATCATCGAGCGCAGGACCTGCGACCAGGACACGCGCATGCCCATGAGCATGGACCGAATGCCGTTGCTGACGGCGGTCATGGCCATCGTGACGCGCTGGGCCAAGGCCGTGAGTGGTGCATTCATCTTCGTTTCGATTTCCTCGATGAATGCGCGGAAGGGCTCTGTCAGTTTCGTGAGGCGCTTCTGATAGGCGGCCTGTTGGCGCTGGAGCGCCTCATCTGACTTCCGCTGGGCCTCGTCCACGGCCTTCTGGTCGGCCATCTTCTCTTTGTCTAGGAACTCCTGCCGAATCTCGGCGAGCCTGTTCTGCTTGTTCCTCTCGATCAGCCCCAGCATGTTCGCCAGTTCCGTGGCATCGGCGATCTGCTGCCGCGCCAGGCTCGCATCTTCGAAGGCCTGGATGCGCACCTTCGCTTCGGCCTGGTCCTGCGGCGCCAGGCTCTCCATCCGTATTCGCGCGGCCGCGTCAACCCAGGCCTGCTTGCCCTTCTCTACCTTGTCCAAGACACTCTTCCAAAAATCCTCCGCGGCCTTTTTGGCCTCTGCCATGGACTTCTTCCACGCGGCCTCGGCCTTGTTGGCCGCATCCACCTCGGCCTGGCCCTTGAGTTTGGCCAACAGGACGTTCGCGGCGGCCACCTCCTCATCGATGGCCTTCTGGCGGGCGTTTGTCTGGGGCGCATCGTCGCCCTTAAATCTGGCCAGGATGGCCTGCGCCTTGGAGACGGCATTCAGGCGGTCTGCCATGTCCCGAAGGCGCATGAGGGCCAACTCGAAACCGCCGGTCGTCAGCACGTCAACGAACCCGCGGCCCAATGCAATGCCGGCCTTCGATGAATTTTCCCCGGCTTCCTGCATTACAGGCACCAGCGCATCAAGCGCCCCCCTCATTGACTCGATCGCGGGCAGAAAAGCACCACCTACGCCCTTCTTGAAATCTCCGAGTGCGATGGTGAATTCGTTAATTTTTGCCTTGGCATCGGTGGTGCTCGCCGTGACGCCATCTTGCTTTTGCGTGAGCTGGGCGAGCGCCGAGGCGCACTGTTCCGTCACGGATCTGGTTCGGTCGATCTGAATACCGTATTCCGCCAGTGTCTTGGGCAGCAGCGCGCGCTGCGACCCGGCGATTAGCCCGATCATGAGGTCGAGCGTCTCGTTAAAGTCCTTGTTGTATTTGATGTTCCAGCCCACCGCCACACGAACCGCATCTATGGCCTGCGTCAGATCGCCGGTCACGGGGAGCATGCGCATGATGGCGGCGCGGGTAAGGTCATCCTCGAACCCGGCCGCCTTCATGGCCGTGGTGAACTCTTCCACCTGGGCCTGGGCCAGCCCGGTCTTGAGGCCCATATCCTGAAACTGGGCCGCGAGGCCGTTGATCTCGCGCTGTTCCTGCGCCGCATCAATGATGCCGGTCTTAACGTACTCAATCGCCCGCCTAGCCGTCTCCGCGGTCAGGTAGAGGGCAACGAAGTTCTTGACCAAATCGGCGAGCGCCGCTTGCCCTTGCTTTCCGGCGCTTTCGACCTGCTTGCCCATGTCCCTGGAGGCCGATCCGGCCTTCTTCATGTCATTTTCGATCTCGCTGCGCCACCAATTACCCTTGGTAATCGCGGCATTGAGCGCGGACTCATAGGCCTTGGTTTCCGCCGACAGCTCTACCTTCGAGCCGGGCTCGCCCTTGAAGGCATTGAGGCGCGCTTTAGCGGCCTCTAACCCCGCCTTTAATTGGTCCATGAGGGGCTGAAGGTTCGCGACCAGCTCTACCTGCATGGTTTCAATGGTGTCAGGCATTCAGCCCTCCGGCGAGGCGGCGGAACGTCTCGGGAACCTCCTGGCCGAGGCACTCGGCGAGTATCATCCAGTCCTGGGCTACCGTGTGGTCATTGGGTGCCGTCGCATCCTGTGGCATATCCAGCAGGCTCCTGTCGGCTGCATAATCCCCACCGGCGCTTCGGTTGACCACCTCATACAGCTTCTGCCGATTGAACTCCTCCAACCGGGCCTCTCTGCCCAGCTCCCGCGCATAGAGCGCCGCCTCGAAGAGCGTCGCCCCGTGATAGACCTGGCGGTGGCGGGTGATATCCCCGCGGGAGAGCTGAGCGCAGAGCACGGCTAGGCCTTCGGGCCCGCCGGGGCCGTCTTCGGAAGCTCGTCTTCCGCGAAGGCCCGCAATGCGCTGGCGGCTTGCCCGTTGCAGTCGAAAAAATCCCGCACCACCTGCCCCTGCTGGGTCAACGTGATGTGGTCCTTCAGGTGGGTCTCCACGGCGTCCAGGTCGCGCGTGGCCACCGTCTGGCCCTCGGGAACGAGGATCACGGCCAGGGCCTTGCGCAGGGCGCCCTCGCGCAGCAACTTATCCACCAACACCTTCACGGAGGCGTCCCCCTCGGTCAAGAGCGGCCCTACCAGTTCCGAAAGGGCCTCCTCTTGGCTTAGCACCAGCTCATCCTGCGTGTACGTCATCTCTCCGATCTTGTAGGTCTTCATGCGTCCTCCGGGCTCTTCAGGGAGCACCCCATGCTCCGAAAGGGGCGGGCGGCGCTCGCCCGCCCCTGTTTCGCCCTTGGCGAGGCCTTAGGCCAGATACTTGAACTCGATGAGCCCCAGCTTCCCGCTGGTGACGCCCACGGCGTCGTCCACCATGGCTTCGAGTTTGACGGGAACGCCCGTGGGATCGCCCGGCTTCCACTCCAGCTTGGTGCCACCCGAGAAGCGCGCCTTGAACAGCGTGATCCGGGCCCACAGGCCGGGCAGATCGAACATGTGCTGGAACTGGGCCGAGAAGTAGTTCGCCACGGTGTTGCCGCCCACGTAGAACGACTTGATGTGGTTGATCGCATCGTCCGTGATGTCCGAGTCCGCCAGGCCGAGGGCGCGCGCCACGTTCTGCGCGATGAGATCCTCGATCTCGCCTTCCAGGGTCAGCTCCTCGCCCGTGATGAAGATCTTCACGAGGCCGAGCTGGTTGCCCACCTTGTGCTTCTTCTCGTCCTGCTTGTAGGTGGCGACGACGCCCTTCTCCGAATGGAACCCAGGGGAAGAGAATCCAGAGGCGTAGGAACCGGCGACATAGGTCTTCAGGTACAAGTCACCGATACCCAGTTGGAGATTCGCAGCAGATCCGCTCATCGTGTCCTCCTCAGACCGAATAGGCCTTGATGGTGCCGGTGCCGGTGCCGGTAACGTCCAGGTAGATGTCGGCCAGTTCAGCGCCCTGGCCGTACAGATTCCTGGCGAAGGGGCCCAGGAAGGCCGTCAGGCCAGCGGCGACGGTTACGGCGCCATTGCCGGCGGGCTCGACCACGGCTCCGCAGGTGGGGCAGGCGGCCCGCACGGCCGTCACGGTGACGGCGGCGGACACATGGGTGTTGATGATCTCGAAATAGTAGAGATCGACCCCGCCGGCCATGATGTGGCCGCTGCCCGCACTGAGCGCAACGGGGGCCACTTGGGCAACCCCGGCGCGGCCCGGCCTGGTTTGAATGGGAATGGCTACTCGCGGCATGATGTCCTCCTATCGGATGGAAGAGCCGTCAGGAGGTAGTTCCCCTGGACGGGATGCACCGTTGAATATGTCCACGGCCGCCGTCAGCTGCTCGGCATAGAGACGAAGCGCCTTTATGCCGGCGGCCAGTTCGTTGACCTGCTGTTGTGTCAGGCAGTACCGCCCCTCCCCGTCCTGCGCTGGCAGGACCACATGAGGCGCCTGCGGCTTCGCGGGCACGGGGATGTGCGGGCAGACGGTGACGACGGCGGGCACCGGAGAATGCTGCACCGCACATCCGTTCATGGAGAGTGCAATGAGCGCTAGGCCTAGGCCAAATGCGCTCGCCGCGGCCACGCGGAGCATGAAGAGCAGCAACGCGCGCCCGTGCTGGCCAGGATGCAGGGGGCCGCGGGTGGCGGCCTTAGTCGTGAAAGAGGTCTGTGCCTTCATGGGGTGTCTCCATCGGAGGTCGGTTGGCCTGAACCTCGGTCTGGGCCTCCTGCATCCTGGTTTCCAGGTCCATGGCCTGCTTCTGCGCCAGGACCGCCTTTTCCGCCGCTTCCGCCCGCACTTCCTGCCGGCCGAGATCCCGCGCCATCTGCTCAGCGCGCTCTTCTTTGCTCTTGCTCTTGCCGACGCCGAAGAGCCCGAGGAGCAGCTTGCCGATCACCGCCAGGAATTCAAACATCTCAGAACCTCAGCCCGACCATGAGCTTGGTTTCGGGGAACGTCTTGTTCACGCCCTGGTACTGGGCATAGCGCACGTCCGCGATGACGGAGGCATACCAGTTGGACGCGAACCAGTAGCGGGTTTCGATGCCGAGGAAGTAGGTCGCGGTCAGGGGCGCCCCGGCGATATTCGTGAGGCCGATGCCACCGATGGTGTTGACCGTGATGCTCTTGGCGTGTTCGTTCAGGTACGTGACCCAGCTTGAAGGAACTTCCGGCAGCGTGCCCGTGGCGAACGTCTTGAGCGTGTAGAGACAAGCAAAATCGAAGCCCCACAGACTGTGGCTGGACTTGGGGAGCTGGGGCACGAGGGGCTCCAGGAAGAGCGTGTCGTGGTAGGCGGAGACGCCCAGGGCCGCGTGGTCCGAGATCCAGTAGTAGATATCGGCCTGGCCCATCACGTCGGAAGTGCTGAGGTTGAAGCCGTTGGTATCCGTGGCCGTCCAGAACATCTTGCCGCCGCCGATGCGGAACTCCCACTTGCCTTTCTCTCCGACCGTGGCGGGCGGGGCGGAAGACGGCGCCACCACGGGGGGCGCCGTAGGAGGCGCCTGGGCAAAGATGAACCCGGACGCCAGCATGGCGATCACGAGGACCACCAGCACGTCCAGCCGCACGAAGCCCTTGTCATCGCCGGACTGGCCGGGCGCGGTGGTCGTGATGGTCCGCAGGAACGCGAACAGCCCGCCGATGAGGGCCACGATGATCCCCATGATGCGCGGGGGAATCGCGGCGATGACAGCCGGATCAGCGAAGGCCGCCGCCAGGGCGGGGATGATGACGAGTGTCGCTGCGATGAACGTCTTCCAACCTTTGAACATGGCTCGCCTCCTTATGGGGCCTCACCGATGCACAGGAACCGGGCATAGGTCACAACCCGGTCCACGTAATTAACGGTTTCCTGGGTGTTTGAGGCGCCGGTGATCGGGCCGAGGTAGGGCGCCACGCCAGCCCACTCCGAACATTTGCCGCCCGCCTTGTTGCACGCCAACCGCGCCCTGTTGATGTTCCCCTGTCCGGCGTTGTAACTCGCAAGGGCGAACCTCCAGCGCTCGTCCCAGGGGATGTCCATGAAGAGGCGGCAATGCCCGAGGGCCTTGACCCCGCCGGTTGCGCGGGGCACGTTCACGGCGATGCCCATGAGGTAGGCCATCAGGGCCGTGCCATCCATGACGTTGCCTTCGGGCTCGTAGGCGTCCACATCGTCGTCAATCCACTTGTCCGTCTCGGGCATGAGCTGCATCAGGCCCTTGGCGCCGCAGCGGGACCTCGCGTCGGGGTCGAGCCCGGACTCCTGGACGGCCTGCGCCTTGAGCCGCCGCCAGTCGAAGGAGAGCGAGCCAAAGAAGTCCGCGCGGGCCTGGACGAAGAGCTTGTCGAAGCGGCTGAAGTTCGGAAGCTGCATGATCTGTTCACGTGTGAGCACTAGCGCCTCCCCTGTTGGATCGTGAGCAGGGTTCGGATGTCGGCGTGGATGCTCTCCAGCTGCACCTGGATGTTATCGATGCGCTTGTCCTGGGCGGCATCGGCGGCCATATGGTCATCGCGGTCCACCTTGCGCACGCGAAGGTCGAAAACCTCGGCCTTCACCTCCTGGATGGTTTTCCCTTGGGCCTCGATCATCCGCTGCAATTCAGCCTGGCTGATCTTCGACCCGCCCCAGCCGCCGCCGGCCCCGGAGATCCCGCACATCATGATGAGTAATGTCTTGTAGAAGCTGTCCCGGCGGCGCTCCGGTGCTGTCATGGACTCCCCCTTATTCCACGACCACGCGCCAGGAGGCCCCGTGGGGGCTCACCTGCTTGTGGGTGGTATCGTTCAGATAAATGACCTGGATGGCGTAGTAATAGGTACCAGTTGTCTGCGTGTCCGTTGCGCTGCTAGCGCCGGATGCGTTGTCGCTGACAGTCGTCCAGGAGGCGAGCCCGTCGCTGGACCGCACCAGGCGATAACCCACGATTTCCGCTTGTGAGGGCAGCGGGGCCCACGAAACCTGGATGGCGCCAGCATTGTTGACGGCTACCGCGGGCGGCACCTCTCGCATGGTCGTCATGGAGATGGCCGGAGCCGGATTGGTTGCGGCGAAGGACGCTGCGGCAACATAGGCCCGCTGGGTCACCAGGTTTGCTTCGGCGGTGTATTCCGCGACGACCACCAGCGTGGAACCATCTGGGGTAGAGAGGCCAAAGTCGCAAGGCGAATCAGCCACGCCGTATTGGGTGCCGTCCCAGTACAGCCGCCCGTGGTTAAACCCGCCGGTATAGGCAACCGTGCTGGCCGCCGCTTGCCACCCGCGCACCGAAGCAAACTGCCAGAGATTGCTGGGGAGTTCAGGCCCGCTTACGGTGAAGTGAAATCGGCCTGCCCCATTCTGGCAGTCTGCCCCCTTGAGAGGCAGGACGAGCGCCAACATGGCGAGCAGAAGTGCCGCGCGTCTCACGTCCTGTCTCCCAAATCGAAGGTAACTTCAGCGGCGTCGCTGAGAATGAAGTGATCCTTCGGGCCGCCCACCAACACCCCCCTCAGTAGGAACGTATGGGGCATCGCAGGCCCTGCCGTGGGGATAGACCCGGGCTGGCTCAGGATCACCTGCCCGTCACGGAGCATCTCGAACCGGACGATTGCGGATGGGTCCACGGCGGGGGCATCGATTGTAAGCGTGCTCAGCGTCTGGCCCTGGGCAAGGACGGGCTTGGGGAAGGGCACGGGCTGCAACTTCCCGATGGCACCGTCCGAAAGCTGAAACCTGAAGGCCACAACCTGGCCGGCGCCCTGGCCGTAGACGACCCAATCTCCAACCTGATACTGCGCGGGGATGGCCGCCTTGAACTGCCAGACATATACGTCTAGGTCTGCGAGATAGGAGACCTTCAGGGGCACCTCGAAATCGGAGGCGCCTACCGGGTAGGCCGTGAGTGCCGCCGAGCGGAATGCGAAGGAGGCGCTTGGCATCTGCCACGCCATCTTGACGACCGGGGCCGCGGGCGCCTGGCCAAAGAGCGCGAGAACGGCCACCAGGCCGCAGGCCAGGCATAGAACGGGGATGAAGAGCTTGCGCATGACTACCTCCGCAGGGGCGCCGATGAGGCGCTGAAATCGCTCGTGGTGCCGTCCGCGAACAAGAGGCGGATGGCATAGAAGCAATACCAATCGGGCGTGATGGCGGTGATGTTGTCGGTGCCCTGAAGCGCCGTCGCCGAATAGGTGCCCACCAGTGTGCCGAGGTCGCTGCCCACGCCCTGGTTGGAGCGGTACAGCTGGATGGCGGTCACGTTTCCCGCCACATCCTCTGGGGGCGCCGTCCAGCCCACCGTCACCACCTGGTTGACTCTGCCAAGCACCGTTGGGGCGGGGATGGACCGGGCGGTTAAGGATGTGAGCGTTTGGTCCGCGCTCCCCACCGTGGCCACCAGCCCCGCATAGAAGCCCTCATGGTCCACCGTGGACGGGTAAAGCTCGCCAGGGTTGCCCTGGGTGACGAGAGACGTGCCGGCGGGGGGCCTATTGGTAGGGAAGTTATACAGGTCGAAGAGGAATTGGGTGGACGAGCTGCGCGCCGCAACCATGCGCCAGGTATCATCGCGGCCGAGGATCCTCGCCATCGGGGAGAGCGTGAACTGCTCGCCGTTATCGACCGTCATGAGGCAGATCTGCGATTGGTCTCTGGGGACGGCGAGGTGCTCGTTTCGCCAGGCTCGCGGCTCGAGCGGATGGGGCGGCGTGCGCCATACGGCATAGACCCGATAGAACTCGTTCACGGGCACGCCGAGAACGGTGCGCGTAATGGCGCCCACATCGGTCCATGTGAGGTTGTTGGTGATGGCCACGATCTTCTCCGCCCTGAATTCCGGCTGCAGCACGCCGCGCGTGACGATGTAGCCATAGGTGGTGGACGGGGCGGTTGTCCAGTTGAGCACGACGTCGTTGGCCGCCCGGGTAAGCATGAGCGTGGTGACTGGACGCGCCGGGGCCGTCAGGGGCGGAAGCCCCGCCCACGTGGCGACGGCGCACAGCGCCAGAAGGAAAACCACGGCGCGGCGCATATCAGTAGCTCGCCAGGATGCGAGGCGCGGAGCTGGACCCGGTAGCCTTCAGGTGCATCTTGCTCCACGGGATGTTGGTGGGTACTGACTCCGCCGGCTCCACAAAGAAGTCCGTGGCGGTGTCGATGGCAGTGTCCGTGAAATTCACGTAGAGCCTGCCCGTACCGTCGTTGACGATCATGGTCTGGCTGGCATGATAGCCCCCGGGGATGCTGAGCACCGTGTCCACGGTCGTCAGCACCGTGGGGCGGAAGGCCACGCCCGTCAGCGGCGTGGTGCGGTAGGCGGCGGCCATCATGACCACCAGGAAAAGCACGAGGAGCGCGGCGAAGACCCAGGCACGGTTTCTCATTCAAGCCTCCTTGACGACGCAGTGAAAGATCTGAACCAGGTGGAAATAATCCCCCTGGGGCATTTGCTGAGGAGGGTTACAGGTGATTCGGCGCAGGGGCTCGGGAAGGCCGTCCCGAATATCCTTCAGCCGCAGGCAATCCGTCACCTGGCCCTGGACGGAGAACGCCTCCTGCCAGCTCGTTGCGGAGTAGATGTCCACGGCCACGTCCGGTGTCGTAAAGGCCGGGTGGTTGGCATCCGATCCGCCGTTGAGCCGCAGGACGACGGCGGGCACAAGGCCCGCCACATCGGCCCGGCTCACATAAATGCGCTCCCCCACTATCGCCGTCAGGCCCTCACTGGAGAGCAGCCGGGTACGTAGGGCGGCCAGGACGCGCCCGCTATCCACGGATCGCCTCCTTGATGGCGGCGCGGGCCGCGGCCTTGAGCGTATCGCGCCATTTCGGCGCGATGAGGTCATAGGCGGGCTTCATGAAAGGCTGGGGCCTGGTGCCCTTCATGTAGATCTTCCAGCGCACGGCCGCCTCGGCCTTGTCCAGCGCTTCCCCACTAAGGCCGAGCTTGCGCTGGAGATACTGGCGCAGCGCCCCGGGGGGCGGCATGTACTGCGCATGGCCAACCTCCGGGCCGGTGCCGTTCTCGATGTAGGGGCCATGCGGGGAGGTGCAGGTAAGGCGGGCGTGAAAGACCATGCCCTCCTGGATGCCCTGTCCATGGATCTGCGATTTGAGGCCGGGCGACGAGGCACCGTCAGGCGCCAGTTTCACGGCCTCCACCTCCATGGCGAGGGCCGTCTTGTCGGCGGCGGCAAGAAAATGTGCTTCCATGGAGGCCTGAAGATTCGCCAGGCTCATGTAGCCTCCGCCCGGAGCAGCAGCCGCGTGAGCCCGTCGCCCATGAGGCTCGCTCGCCTGGATCGCGTCACGTTGCGGTAGACTTTCCCGCCGGCGGTGAGCGTCGCCGGGGGCACCAGGTCTTCGCAGGGGTCCGCCGTGAGGAAGACCGCCTCTACGTCCGTGCCGAGGCCCAGATCGCGCCAGCGGGAGATGGCTCGCACCGTGAGCAGGCCGGCGATGGTGCGCGCGGCTTCCGTGTAGACGGGTTCACCGAGCGTGTTGGAGCTGCTCTGTGTGCGGGTGGCGATGATCGCCCGGTCGGTCATGTAATCCGCTTCCATGCCGATGTTCACCTGGCGCCCCGCCTGTACCGGAGGGTATCCAGCATGAGGGCCACGTCGCGGTCCATCTCGATCGGATCCAGGCTGATCGCATAGCCTTCGATGCTCTCGGACCGCACGCCCTCGGCGATACGCTCCCGCACTTTGTTGTGCCGAACTTTCCGGGAAGCCAGGCGGAGACAGGCCTCTTTCGCTTTCGAGGGCGGATCGGCATAGCCCCAGTCCACGGTGAGAGTGAAGATTTTCCCGAACCCCCACGCCACGGGCCTGACGACCACGCCATGTGAACGGACGCAGAGGGCGGCCACCTGGTCCGTGGTCCAGGCAACGCCGTCCTCAATCACCGCCGTGACGGCCCGGAGCGGATACGAGGGCAGCAGCAGGTCAACCCTGCCGCTGCCCAGCACCGTGACCGCCTCTTGGGGGTGATCGGAAAAGTCGCGCCTGCAGAAGGTGTTGATGTCCTCAGTGGCCTCATCGAGCTTGATCTGAGCCACTTCCGAGGCAGGCAGGGTGGTGGCCCCGTCCGCTGCGAGTCTGGCAAGAAGATGTTCGACCGTCTCATATGACATCTCGACCCCCTGCCGGACCCGCCTTTAACCCCCTTCAAATCCCCTTCAAATTCTTCCAAACGGGGTTGCCGGGGGTGTACTGGCCAAAAGCGCCACGCGTGGCTCTATGGCCTTCCTGGCGCGCCGGGGGCTCAACTGGCCCCCTGGCCCTCTTCGCCGTCCACTTCGGTGGGTTGCCCAACCACCACCCAGCGGCCATCCGCGCATGCCGCCTTGGCCGTCGCGGAGTCCACCTCCAGGGTATCGCCCTGGTTCATCTTCTTTTTGCCCGTCAGTTCGGACACTTCCCCGAGCGCTTTGAGCTTGATCGTAACCATCGTTTTCTTGGCCATGGGACACTCCTTGAGAGGGCGGGGGGCCATGCCGGGCCCCCCGCTTGTGGAGGAGATGACGGTTACGCGACGGTGCGCTCGCCGTATACGAGGTAGTTGAGCACCTCGGTATGGCCGACCCGCGCCGTGAGGGTGTACTCGATCATGCGTGCGCGGGGGTTCCGCAGCCGCTCAACCGAGATCACCCGCTTGAATCCGGCGTACCAAGCCTTCTGGCGGCCGAAGAACCCGACGTGGGCGGGCATGGAAATCAGCTCCTTGACCGGCACGCCCCGATAGCGCAGGCTGCCCTGCTGGTCCTGCGTGATGGCCGCGTCGCCCAGGCCCGTGTTGCGGCTCTGGTAGGCGTCCCACAGGTCCGAGAAGTCCGTTGTGGAAACCCAGAAGGCGGTCTGCCCGCCCTTGCGCACCTGCGCGGGGGCGGCGTTGAACATCCCGGCCAGCCACTCCATGACCGTCTCCACGGCGCCGGGGGTGTACTTTGTCCCCGAGGCCTTGACGAGCTTGATGGCCCCGTTGAAGGTCTGGAGGAACGGGGTGCCAGACGCGGTGTCCCCGTTGATGACGAGATCCTCGAGGTCGTTGGCGACGGCTGCCATCGACAGGTCGCCGATGATCTGGTCCACCGCGGCGTTCGCCGCGATCTGCCCCGTCTCCTGGGCGGTCTTCCCGATGGCGTCTTCCAGCGCGTCGTAGGGGATGTTGATGGGGAGGATCACCTCGGTGGGCTCGATTTCGTTCTTCCCCGTGGAGAAGGTGGGGATGGTCGTAGGAGCGGCCCCCGCCACGGCCTTCTGGAGCTGCCTGGAGGCCATCCCGATGAGCGGGATCGTGCTCTTGTCGCCGCCGAAAATCACGAGGTTGCCGTTGCGCTCGATGTCCTTGAGCAGGACGGAAACGTCCTCGGTGGTTTTGATGAACTCCCGGAACGCCTCGGCGGGCATGGTGGACCCAGAGGCCCAGCTAAGTGACGGATCGCCGGCGGCGCGGGCGAAGATGCGATTGAGGATCTGTTCGATGTCCATGCGCTTCCTCCTGGTGTCAGTGGCCGACGAACGCGCCGGCGTAGCGGCTCTTGTTGGGGGTCGGGCCGTCCACGTGATCCTTGGACTGGCGCTCGGTGGCCATCTCTTCCAGCTTGTCGGTCAAGGCCTTGATGGTGCGGCCCTGCTCGGCGATCTGGGCCTGGAGGGCCTCGTTGCCCGCGGAGGGAGGCGTGCCCTCGGCGGGTGCCTCGATGGCATCCATCAGGCCCTGGAGGGCGCGGACGGCGGGCTCCGCGACAGCCTTGAGCGCCTCGTTCCCCGCCACGGCCAAAACGGCCTTCTGCGCGGTTTCGAGCGCCAGGCGCGCCTCGGGGGCGACCGCGACGCGGGCGGGCGGAGGCTCGGGGATGACGGGCGCCGGGGTCGGCGTCTCGGGCTTCTGGGGAGCGGTAGAGAGCCCCAGAACCCGCGCGAAGAGAGCCTTCAGGCCCTTTTCCACGCTCTGCTCAAGCTGTTTCTCGTCCATGGTGGTGTCCTCCTGTGCCCTGCGGCCAAGCGCGGGCGGGGTCTCGTTGAACTGCGCGTAGAGCGCCGCCAGCCGGTCATAGACTGCCTGGCGCTGGTCGTCTGGCACGGCCACGCCCTTGCGGCCGCCGTTCAGCGCGGCCATGGCCGCAACGAGGCCGTAGAAGTAGAGCGTCAGCTGCGCGTCTCCGGCGGCGGCCAGCTTGGCCACGGGGAGCGCATAGGCTGCCTTATCGTCGGGGTAGCCGTCCCCGTCCGGGTCTGGAGCGCTGGCGTCGAAATAGGCGCAGGCATCAGAGAGCATCGCGCAACCGCCGGCCGCGATAATCCCGTCCGCGTCGGCCTGCCAGTCGAAAGTCCAGGGCGCTGCCTTATCCGCCATCAGGTAGTCGCACATGGCGGACCGATAGAGCGTGAACGTACAGTCGGGGTTGCTGGGCCGGTCCACCAGGGAGATCTCAAGGAGGCGATACTTGGTGAAAACGAAGACCTCGTGACCGCCGCGCACCTCAAAATGTCCGTCCAGCGGATCGAACCCAATGGAAAAGCCGCGATAGACGTTCTCGTCAACCTTCTTCCACTCCGCGTCGTCCACCACTCGTGCGCCGATATGCAGCGCCTGGTCATCCAGCTCGAGGATTGGCACCGTGCCGGCGGCCAGGTTGGCGTGCATGGCGCGGAGCGTGCGCCACTGCTCGTATTCGGCGAGGGCTTCGCGGGTTGCCGCTAGTGCAAAGATGGTGCCATACGAATCTTCGGCCTCGCTTGTGGCGGGGCCGAATACCATTCGCTGCGAGTCGTCTCGGGTGAAGGGGTAGAAGCGCTTGCCGGGTTGCAAAAGGGCCTTCGCGCGCGCGTCTGTTGCCATGGATAGGCCCCTCCTATTCTGAGGGTTGCCTATCGGTCGTGCCCATGCCAGCAAGAACGCGAGGAACAAGAAGAAATCTACAGGTTGACCACGGCCACCCAGTAGCAATCGCAGTTGGGGTGCAGGGGCATCTGCAGCCGCTGGGCGTCCTCAACCGAATACTCCCCGGCGAGATCTCCGCAGGCGCAATTGCCGTTATAGGCCGGGCCCAGTACCCACTCCACCTGGTCCACCCGCCCCTTGTAGCCGTCCAGGCGGGCGGCGTTCGCGGCCTTGGCCAACTCGGTGCGGCAGATGCGCTCTATCTCATAGTCGCTCAGGCTCGATATGCTTTTGATGCGCTCCATCGCCTGGTGCATGTTCTCACCGAGGCGCTGGGCCTCCAAAAGCTGGGCCTGGATGTCCCCGTGCACGCGGGCGGCCGTTTTGGCGCACAGCGAGACGGACTGCGCCTCGAGGTTCCCGACGATGGCCGGGTCCATCTTGGTGAACACGATATCTGGCTGGTGTAGGTCCTGGGCCACATCCGCCAGGCCGGCGTCGATCGCCTCCTCCATGGCCCTGATTAACTCGGCTTCAAGAGAGCGTTCAAACTCAGCGGCGGCGGCCTTTAGCCCGTAATCATCCCAGGCCACCACCCCGCCCTCCTCATGCAGGTCACTGGCGAGCGCCTCCTCGAGCGCGGCATAGATGGATTGGAAATTAACCACCGCCGCCTTCGTGGCGGCTTTCGGCGCGCCCCCCTTAGCGCGGCAGTGTTCGGGCCGCAACACCCCGAGCCCGGAGAGGCATTGCTCGACCAGACGAAGGACCGCCCCGCGGTCACTTCTTTGGCGGCAGCTCTCGCACATCCTGTACCTCAGAGATCATCCTGCGCAGTTGGAGCAGGGCGTCCATCATGCGGCCCGGCGTCGGCGGGAGGTTCCCCGCCACGAGGTCCTCCACGCGCACGGGGCCCTGGTTCGTGTAGGCGATGTGCGCGTCCCCGATGGGCCCCATGCCCTGGAACCCTAGGCGCGCCAGCACCTGGTTAGACGTGAGGTCCCCTTTCTCTTGGAGGGCGCAGAGGGCCATGACCAGCTGGTAGAAATCCTCCAGTGAAGACTGTTTGAAGGCATAGAAGTAGCCCGGGGGCGCGAACTCCCGGGCCACGGCGGTGAGCCTCCGCAGGAAGATGCGTAAGATAGGCTGCGTGACCTCGTTCTTGAAGGTCTGGTCCTCCTGGTAGGCCGTCGCGTAATTGCTCGCCCCGAGGCTCACCTTGGTGGGCGGCACGTGGGCCTTCGCCAAGATCCGCTGGCGCAAGACCTCCTCGGCCTTGACGAACGAGCTGTCCTCCTGGTCCTGGAGGAGCTTCTCCACCTTGCCTTCGCCCACCCCGTCTAACAGGCCGATGGCCGCATCCGGCCCCTGCTGGGCCAGCCCTTTTAGAAATGCCTCAAACCGCTTGGCGCTATCGTCGTCAAGGGCCTCCTTGAGGATCAGCAGGAAGGGCGGAATACCGCCCTTGTTGAGCAGGGTCCTGTTGTACGAATCCTGCGCGCTCAGACGGTCCGCCGTGCTGGCGAGGGTCTTGACCATGGAACTGCCCAAGCTGAGCGCCGAGGGGTCATACTTTCGGATGAGCACCAACTCTGGCGACTTCGCCTTGTTCCCACCGGATGAATAGGGCACGAACTCGGAGACGGTCTGGCCCAGGTAGTTCACCTGAAGGAACGATTTCAGGTCCCGGCGGGCCCGGATGGTGGCCGCTGGCACATGGTACCAGGCCGCTGGGAGTCCATCCGTCCCACGAACGATCTCAAATCCGCAATAGCCTTGAATCCTGTAGTCTGTCGTGAGCGCCTCTAGGCGCTCGCCAACCGTCTCCATGGTCCGCTGGGTATTGTCCAGAAAATCGGCCATCTTCCCGAGGATCTTTGGCTCCGCCTTCTGCTCCGGATCTGGGCCGATGAATGCCGGCGAGACCTCCGCGGTGCCTACGCCAGTAGCCACCGCGTCAACGGCCGCCGAAAACCACGGATCAAGATCATAGAGTTGGGCGGCGGAGAGCGGGTCAACCTGCGGCGGGAGATAGCTGGGCAGCGCCTCCTGCGCCACGGACCCATTCTCTTGGCCCGTGCGCGGATCGAGCACGCGCAGCCCATGCGCCCTGAATCGCCCTGCGGCCTTTTTCCTCTCACTCATTTTAATGCTCCTAAAGGCCGTCTGGCCTCACTTTGGGCCACGGGTTAAAGGCTTCTAAAACGCGCCTTGCGCCGCTTCCCGCGCCGGTAATCCATCGCGCCCGCAGCCCCATCCGGCCCATCATCGTGTTCCCGGCCGAGGGGCTCCCAGGCATAAAGTTGTTCGAGCAGGAGCGGCGTGTCGCCGATCTCCCGGCAGAAGAGGAGGTCTCCGGAGTCGTGAAGGGGTACGAGCCGCTCGATCCGCACGCCCTTGTTCTCTTTGCTGGTGACGGGAGCCAGCGGCAAGCAGTAACCATGGACCAGGGCCGCCCGGTCGAAGTCTCGCTTCAGGTGCTCCTGGAACCCGTTGCTCTCCAGCGCGAACACCTTCGGGTGCAGCTCCTCGTTGATTCGGTAACAGGCCTCCACCATGCTGTAGATGGTGGCGTGGCGGATCCAGCATGCGCAGAGGTACTCGCGGGGGTCGTCCTCCGCGGCGCGCCCGATGCCCACCACGGCCTTGTAGTCCCCTTGCCGGCTGGCGAGCACCGATGGGTCGATGAAGACGATCACGTCTTTCATGTCTCGCAGCTTGGAATGAGGAAAGGCCTGCGTCTTCTCGGGCTGGAAGTAGTGGCTGTCATCCACCGGGGCGCACATCATCTCGCGGGCGAACCGCACGAAACCGAGGATGCGCTTGAGGGTGGACAGGACCTTGGTGGGGAACCGCTCGGGCCAGGTGGGCCGGCCCCGCTTGTCCATCGCCGGGAAGACTCGCCGCAGCCATTCCTTGTATTCGGGGTGGAACAGCAGGGTGCCGATCACGCCCGTACGGTTGATGACGTTGCCCACCAGGACCAGGCGCCAACCCCTGGCCTCGAGGCGCGGCAACACGGTGGCGAGGATCCACGTCAGCACCTTCTGCACCCGCCGCGGGCTCACGGCCAGGTCGTCATCCTCGATGTCATCCAGGAGGACCAGGGAGGGCCGGTACTGCCTCCAGCGCAGGCCCCTGAAGGCCTGCCCGGCGCCGCGCGCCTTCACTCGGACGCCCTGGCGCGTGGCAAAGTCGCCGTCCTCCCACTTCCACTTGCCCTTGAGGTGGCCGAAGTCCTGGAGAATGCGCTCGTTCTCCTCCAGCTCCACCTTCACCATCGCGGTGGATTGCGCGGCCAGGTCCTCGGTCATGCCGCCGATGACGATGAAGGGCGCTGTCTTGAAGACCACGGCATGCAAGGCTTCCACAATGGTTACGAGCGAAGACTTCCCGAAGCCGCCCGCGCTCGCGATGATCACGGGTCGCTCAGCGACCTGCGCCGCCTCGCTCATGGCCGGGTGGAACGGGGCGAAGCCTTCATAGAAGTAGTGCGGGAGGTAGGTCTTGGCGAAGTAGATGTGATCCTGCTTGGCTTTGGCCAGGCGCCTGGCCCGCGCTTCGGGTGACTTCCCTTCGAAGGGCCGGGCCTCCTCGCGCATGGCCTGAAGGGTCTCGCTGAGCTTGGCCTCGAATTCCCGCGGGGAGAGGCGGGGCACTTCAGCCTCCGGCCAGGGCGATCTTCCGCCGCGATTCCAGGAACGACTCCACGTGGGCCTCAAGCCTGGGGAGCAGGCTCGGCTCCCCGGCCTTCACATGCGCCACGAAGAGATTGAGGATGGCGAAGATGGTGGTCACGGTGAGCTTCTCGCCCCGGAGCCTGTCCACCGCCGTGGTGATTTTCAGGATGGAATCGGCCAGGGGGGCGCTTAGCTCGCGCTTGCCCTCCTCGACCTCCATGAGCATCTGGAGGAGCTTGCGCTCCAGGATATCCGCCGCGCCGTCCTTGCTCGCAAGCATGGCCCGGCGTTTCGACTCCCAGCCGCCCTCTTGGGCCCACCGGCCCACCGTGGCGGCGGACCGGTCGAGCACCTTGGCGATGTCCATGATCTTCGCGCCCTCGCGGATGAAGGCGTGCTCGGCCTGCAACCTCTCTTGAAATTCTGAGTTGCCCTTGGAGACGGAGATAGGGATGGGCGGCGGCTTCTTGTCGTCGGCCTTGTGGTGCTTCCACTTGCGTCCTACTATCCCGCCCTTGCGCGGCATCTGCACCTCGCCGTAGACAGCATGGGAGGGCTGGAGAGCAAGAGGCCAGCAAGAACGCGAGGAGTGAGAAAAAAGCGGGCCCCACAAAGGGGCCCGCCTCGTGAACGGCGCGGAGACCAGCGCCCTCCTAATGCGTCTCGGTTTTTGATTGCGTCTTGTCGGTGAGTATGCCTTCCTGGTTGAAGGTGAGCACGACCATGGAGGCCTTCGCCCCTCCGAAGGCCGTGGCGTGGGTGTAGTGCCAGATGAGCACCGACCCGCTCGTGCTGTCCGTCACCGTGCCGGGCTTCCCGAACAGGGCAATGGCATCCGCCCGCGTGGAAGTCCCGACTGTGAGCTGGTCCGTTAGGGACGGGTCCACCCGCGAGCCGACTGTCACGCACGCGGCCATCACCAGGATGAGACTCAACACGCCGAACACCTTCATCTCACACCTCCTTCTCTGCGTGTGGTTCAGTATAGCGCTTCATCGGCCAAAGGGTAGGCTGGGGCGGTGGCGGAAGAAATAGGAAAGTTGGGCTTCCGAGATGCCCGTGGTCAGGGCGATTTCGCGCAGGCTCTTTCGGGCGGCCCGTAGATCGTAGCACCGCGCGGCCAGCTCGTTCGTCATGTGGACGGGCGTTCCGTTCTTGCGGCGGCTGGGTTTCCAGCGCTCCTCCAGCACAGTCAACTTGAACCGCTGGAGGTTGATGACCTCGCCCTGAAGTTGGACTAGCCGCTCAAAGCTTACACCGCGTCCCGCCTCGTAAGCCCCCGAGGCGGCGCCAAGGATGTTCTTGAGGGTCTCCTCCATCTTGTTGAACGCCTTGATGTAGGCCAGCTTGAACCTAATGGCCTCCTTGCCCGTAAACCCCATGGCGAGAAGTGTGAATCCGTCCCTGGTGATCTCGGCCATGGGCCTGGTTTGCCCATGGTCGTCAAGGTAGGTGACGAGCGCAAAATTGCGCTCGTTGAATTCTGAGGGCACATCCAGCTCCCGAATGGTCCTCAGCACATCTCTATGCCGCTTGCCGAAGACCTTGGCCACCTGTTGCGATGTGGTAATGGGGTGGCCTTCCTTCGCGGTGACGGCATCATGCGGGAGTTCCACCAGCGCTAACCCGTTCGTGGTCATGGGCAACCTCCTCTCACCATTTGGGTTTCAACGGCTTCGGCGCTCGCCTCGGCCTCTTCAAGCAGGGACAGGACGACGCCCCAAAGCAAAGGGGCGTCATTGGCGGGGGCCTCTGCGATCCGGGCCGTCACGGCGCGGGCTTGGCAGAGCGTGCTGTAGAGCTTGGGGAAGTCCTGGGGGTGTCGGAACGGGATGGGGCGGGGGTTGGGTGGCATGCGGGCCTCCTATCGTGGCGGTGCGTTTCCCGCCAACCCCCTTGCAAAGGGGTGGGCGGAGCCTGCGGGTTGCAAGACCGGCGATAGGACCGGCGAGCCTTTCGGCTCCCCGCAGGACCCGCCCATAAGGAGAGGCCCTGCCGCGCAACAAAAATGGAGCGTTCTTGGCGCTCCGTCGCGCCTATCGTCCGGGCTTGCAAACCCGATTGGGGTACGCCCCCAACAAGGTCAATATCGGTCCGGACGGGTGCGTTTGTCAAGTGCCTCTCCTCAAACAACCTACTGCGCCTAATCCTCGTTGTAGCTCACCGCTCCGCGGGAGCTAAACTCGGCATTGGGCTACCTAAAAGCGTACATCCACAATTTCAGCCGTCCGCTCCTGAAAACTCGCGCACCTACGCCTGTAACCCCATTTCTCATCAATGGGGCTTCGGGGGCGAAGAAAGCGTATTCGAATCCCAAGACCGCATCTCCCCTGAATTGTTAGGGCAGGTTGATCCCATTTGATATTCTCGCAATCCTCACAGTTCCGCGTAGGTAGCCCAATAGGCCGTTCGAGCGGACGGTCCATGCTCTGCTTTTTCGTTTTACGCTCTGCCATCTCTACCTCCTTGCCCGCCGCTCAACGGCGTGGCATTATGTAGCCTCTCCCTTTACACCGCCTCTTGGAGCCGTTCGAGGTGGTCTCGCACTTCACTGCTGGGCACGAGCGTTTTATGGGGCCCCCGACGATCGCACTTGATATGGCCTTCCGCGATCCACCGGTAGATGGTGGAGATGTGCACGTCGAGGAGCGCGGCCAGCTGGGACACGCACCAGGTTTGGCGCATGGCTAGGCGGCTCATGATCTCGTCTCGGCTCTTGGGGTCACCCATGGGCAGTCTCCTTCCCGCCCGCCGGCGGGCCGGGGGCTCCATAGTTCCAGCGCCGCAGCGCCTGGATTAACTTTGATAGGTCGCGCCGGTCGCACCACTTGAGGGCGTCGCGCCCGGTGACGTGCCTGAGGATCCCATTGAACCGATGGTCGTCCACCTTGTGCTCACGGCAGAGCCGCTCAATCTCGCGCATCTGGCCGCGCGTTCCGCCCGCTGGTGTTGCGGGCTTGGCGGTTGGGATGAAGCCCAGCTGCGCGAAGACCTTCATCATCTCGAAGTAGTGTACGGGCTGGAGGCACCTGTCCGTGCTCTTCTTCGCCCCGAACCTCGACAAGAGCGCCCGGTACGTATCCTCGTCCATGCTGACCTTGGACTTGGCCACATGGATGAGCTTGATCATGCGCGGAGAAAGGCTCATGGCCGGGCCGCCTGATCTCTGGCGTCGGCCGAGGTATAGACCACCCAGCGGCGGTGCGCCTCGCACAGTCCCGCGCCGAGCGCGGCGCCCAGAAACGCCCATCCGTAGGGGGTGACGCCGGCCAATGAGTACCCAAGTGCGATGAAGGCCGCCGTGGCGGCCAATGTGCCCGCTCCGGCCCTCAGCCTGCTTTCGTCCACCAGCTTGGGATGGCGGCTCATATCCCCTCCAGGTGGGCCTCGGTGACGGCCTTGCAAATGGCCAGGCCCAGCAGGTCGTCCAGGTCGCAGGGCGCTGGGCCGAACCGAGAGACGGCGAGGACGCGCTCGATGCACGGCTGGTGGCCGTTGGCGGCCCGCCTGGCCCAACTGAGCGCCTCCAGGGGTTCAGGGATGTGCGCCGCGGGGCCCGCGTGGCCGAGGGCCTCCCCTACTTCCTTCCATTTGGCGAGGATCTCGTCGCGGGTCATGCCGCCGCACCTTTCTCGGCGCGCATGCGCCGGTGGACGCGCAGGAGGACTAGATAGCCCATGAAGTCCTGCTCGGTGTCTTCTCCTGCGGCTTCGCCGCGCATGAGACGCGAGAGCTTGTCGTCCAGGCGCACCCGGATCTGTTCCTCGGGATCGGCCTTGCTGAAGACCCTCACCGGGTCGAGGGCGCTGTTGCCGTAGGCCCGGTTCTTGGCCATGAGCATCTCGGCCAGGGCTTCGCACTCGTCCCAGATGGCCCGTTGGATCGGGTTCATGGTTTCATCGGTGAGGACGAAGGACAGGTCCGCGTCTTCCCCGAGCGACAGGGCCAGGTGGCGGGTCTCCACGGCGTAGCCCTCCGTCTCGCAGCGCACGGCGTAGAGGCCCACGGGCAGGAAGGGGACGCAGAAGCGGCCGTCCTGGCCCGTCGCCGCCCCCTGGAAGCCTTGGAGCCGCGGGCCGGTCACCTTGATGAGGACATTCGGGAGGGCCGACCCGCCCTGATCCGTGACGCAGCCGTGGAGGCCAGCGCCCATGGCCCGGTCTTTCAACTCAAAGATCTCGGGCGCGGCTTGGATGGTGGCCGCGGCGCGCTCGCTCGCATTGTTGAAGCTGGACGTGGACGGGAGGTAGGGGTCTGGGCTGGGCTCGGCGGCCTTGGCCTGGTGCTTTCGGTCCGCTAATGCGTCGGCCTTGGCCTGGCGGGCCTTTTCCAGTTGGAGCGCCATGCGCCCGTCGGCCTTCCGCGCGGCCAGGGAACAGGCGCTGCAGGTTTTGGCCTTCCCGTACTGGTTCATCCAGCCCGTTTCACACGCGGGGCAGGGGATTTTGTGATTCGTGCCCACGACGACAGCGCCGAGGATCGTGACCGTGGCGCCTTCCGGCAGGGGCCTGTCCCCGTACTTGTGCTTCCTCTCCTCGGTTTTCGGCATGTTCATCTCCCGTTCAACGTGTTCAACGCCTGGGCGCGACGGCTTCGCGTCCGGCTTGGCGATGTAGTGATGGCAGGCCCCGCGCTCGCAGAGGCCCCTGGCGGGCTCCGCGCGGTCCTGCTCTTGGCGCTGGTGGCAGACGGGCGCCCCGATGACGAACCCCGCGGACAGGCACATGTGGCCGCCCCGCACCGGGAACTTGCGATCCACCCGCGCGACGGCCAGGTCGGCGCTCCCACATAGGCCTTCAAGGGGATGGCTCATGGGTTTACGTCCCGGTTTCTGAGGCGCCAGAGCCAGGCCAGCGCGATGAACCAGGCGAGGAGCATGGCAGCGACTTTCATGAGGGATCTCCGAAAAGGGCCTGGAAGCCCTTGGTGCGCTCGCGGGTTTCGCGGGCGTGCTCCTGCCGCATGGGCATATCCAGGCGGTTGTGGCAGCCCTCGCAGAGGGCGAGCAGGTTCTCGGGGCGATGGTCCCAGGGCAACTGGTTGATGTGGTGGACGGTGAGGACCACGGCGCGCTTGCGCCAGTAGAGACGGTACCCCTGAGTGAGATGGCACCGGCCAGGGTGGCCTCCGCCGCCGTCATGCTCCTCGCCGCATTGCCCGGTGCATTCGCAGCGCCACCCCGCGCGCTCCTTCACAGCGTAGGAGATCGCGTGCCAGTCCGGCCCGTAGACGCTCTGATCCTTTACGGGGCTCACGGGGTTCCCCTGCGTCGGCGTTTTCTGGTTGTGTCTCTGCCCCCGGTGAGCTTCTTGAGGGCGCAGGAGAAGCAAATGCCGACCCGATACCCCTCTGGCGTGGAATCGTCGGGAATCCTTACTTGGCCCGGCTTCCCGCAGGACGGGCACTTCGCATCCATGTTGATGTGGATCTCGTAGGTGGTCATGCGACCACCTCAAAAGGCAGGGATTGCGCCTGGGATTGCGCCGGATATTGCATGCCGCTCTTCATTCGGCGCAATGTCTTAATGCGCTGGGACTCCGCGTTGACGGTCTTTTCGAGGATGCGGAGGCCCTTCTCAAATTGCTCCGGATTGCGCGCGATGAAGTAGCCCGCGCCCTCGTTCATGACCGGGATGTGGAGGACCATGACCAGGTGGTCCAGGGCCTCGCGGATGCGGCGCTCGGCGCTGGAGATCTTCATGCCGTGGGGCCCGCACAGGTCCGCCAACTCGCGTCGTTTCAAGGGTTTGGGGGAGGACCGGAGGGTGGCCAGGATGCACAGGGCCAAGGGCTTAGCGTCGTTCATGGGGCGTCCCATCCCACGGCCTTGCTGATGACAGGGTTCCATCCCCCGTAGGCCTCGAACCTTTTCATGATTTCCGAGAGGATCTCGCCAGTCTCGGGCGTCTCCGGCGACGGTAGAAATCGCATCCACCTGGCGAGTTGCAGCTTGTCGGCCTTTGAAACCTGGGCCAGGTCTGGATAAGGCATCATGGCCTCACCTCCATGACGGTGACTTCGAGGAGGGCGACGCCACGCTTTTCGATGTGGAGCTGGCGGGCGGCCTCCTCGCTCAGGTCGAGATCCCGCCCGGCGACGTAGGGCCCCCGGTCCGTCACCCGCACGTCCACCCAGCGATGGGTCCTGGGGTCCACCAGGTGCAGCCAGGTGCCCTTCTTGATCGTCTTATGGGCGCAGGTGAAGCCCCAGCGGTCGAAGCGCTCCCCCGAGGCCGTGAGGCGCCCCTGGTGGTGCTCGCCATACCAGCTCGCCCGCATAAGCCGAGGGCCGCCGGCCGCCACTGGGAGGGCGAGCGCGACGAGGAGGGCCAGGGCGGACAGCGCGGGAATAAGGCAGCCACCGCCGCCTTCCCAGATCGTCTTCCCCGGCCCTGGTCGTGGTGCTGGAGCCGCAGACTTCGTGGACACGTGGGCTCTTGGGCTCATGGGCTCCATCCTTTCGGCCTCGTCAGCGCGGGCCTCACCCGCGGACAGGGGGAATCGAACCCCCTGTTTCGGCCTACCTTGCCGGCTAGGACGCGATTTCCTCCATGTCCACGCTGGCGGGCTTGGCCCAGAAGGTCTCGTCCTGGACGATCTCCAGGCCCTTGACGCCCTTGATCTGGCTGGGATCTTCGAGGACGGCCTTCTTGTTGATGTCCTCCTTGATGGCCACGAGCATCTCCAGGCCCTTGGCCTTGAGCAGCTCGAGGACCTTGGGGAGGCCCGTGACCTTGACCTTGGGCGGGTTGGTGCGCCAGCCCACCTCGCCGGTGCCCAAATTTACGGAGCGCTTGCCCTGGGCCGTGAGGTCGTCCTTGTTGGCTTCGGCCCACGTCTGGAGGCCGCCCACCAGGTCTTTCACCTGGGCGGCGAGGGCCTGGATCTTGGGTTGGAACTTGGCCGTCACCTCGGCCACGGCCTTGTCCAGGTCGGCCTGCAACTTCGCCCGGTCGGCCATGGCCGTGCCCAGCTCGCCCATTGCGTTGCTGGCCTCGGCCGCCGTCTGCGGCGTGGCGCGGTGGGCCTGGGTTGCGATTCGCATGGTGTTCTTCGCCATCGTGTACCTCCTTTAAGCAATCCGGTTTTGTTGGGGCATGCGGAGCCGGTTGGCCGGGGGGACCATGGCGGCCTGGCCGGACCTGTCCAGCACATAGAAGTAGTGCCGGGCGCTCTGTGCGGCGTTCTCGTGCGCCATCATGGCCCGGCGCAGATCCTCGTCCCTGCCCGTGGCCTGCGCGATGCACAGCAGCTCGCTGGCGCGCTTCATGTCGTCCAGTGCTCCCGTCCTGTACCCGTCCACGATCTTCTCGACTTCTGGCATGGTCGTCTCCTCTCTTGTTGCGGTTAGCTGGCCTTGAGCAGGATGATGCCGCTCGCCGCCCGTACGTGATCCGCCGTCACTTCGCCTGCCTTGTTGAGCCGCGCCACGCGCTGGGCCTGCGCGGCCAGCTTGGAGGCCGCCCTGAAGCTCTGGGTATGGCCGACCTTGGTGATGGCGCGCCGGGCCGCCGTGTCATGGATGTTGAGCCGGTCAAGGTATTCGGCCAGATCTGGCTCGGTAGGGTTTCCCACGGTGATGAAATAATCGACCCGGCTATACAGCTGGGCCATGCTCTCTGAGGCATTTGGCCCACGGGTGAGGGTGCGCTGGAGCTGGGGGGCACCCGCGAGTAGGAGGCCCAGTTGCTTGGTATCGAGCAGGGTGCGCATCCCCTCGAGAGCGCGCCGGTTCAGGGCGTCCGCCTCATCCAGGATGAGCAGCTTACCCTTCAGGCGCTTCTTGGCCTGCTGCATCATGACGGCGGTGGTGGCCCCGCCGCCTTCCTCGCCGAGGATAGCCTGGAGCAGGTAGAAGAGCGTTGTGGTCACGTCGCAGCGGACGAGGACAACACCATCGTTCTCCACGTAATATTTATTGAGCGCCTCGGTCTTTCCCACACCCGGCAGGCCGATGATGACGCCGAAACCCTTGTTTTCCTGACACTCGCGGCACACCTCGTGGATCATTAGGAGGCCCTGAGTGTCCACCGGCCCCTGGCCGATCTGGGTAATCTCCGCAAGGAACTTCTCCACCCGCCTATTCATGGTCTCTGGCGTGCTGTACGTCCCATGCCGCCAAGACGACAGGCCAGAGTCCGCGATCCCCATCTTCCGGGCCACCTCGGCCCAGGGCCACCCTCTCTGCTGGCGGTAGGCCTCAAGTTTCGCCACCAGCGTCGGGTCCGTCGCTCCCGTTCTTTGTTCTTGGTTTACCGGCATCGTCACCTCCTCTATCTCGCCCTCTCGATCAGCACTCAGCTCACATACCCGCCCGTGCGGGCTGTTCGCATGTCACAACAAGGTCTAGGGTCTCGTCTCCTTGCTCTCCGGTTCTGGTTGAAAGCCCCACAGCCTGAGCACCTGGCCGCTGACCGCCGCTGCCTGGGCGGCCGTAGGGGGTAGTGCGGGGGCCTCGGCGGCCTTCCTAGCGGCCCGGCTGAGACGCCCCGTCTGCTGGATTACTGGCTGTTCTTGGCCGTTGGTGTCGCATCTTGTGATGGGGGGCAGGTAGAGCGAGAACCGGCTCTGGCGGAGCCGCTCCTTAAAGGCCTTTTCCACTGCCTTTCGCTTCCGGATAACCTCGGCCACGAGGGCCTTCTCCTCTTCGGTCTCGGCCATGGCTGGCAACGACTCCACGAGGGCGGCCTTGCATAGAAACTGCCCCTTGCGGATCACGGTCACCGTCGCGGGATCATTGGGGTTGTAGAAGACCTCCACCGGGCACTCCAGCCCGAGCATGTTGTCGTGGTCGTAGGCGTTCCCGTGGACGGTGATTCTGCCGCCTTTCTGGATGATCCTGTTCACCTTGGGGAAGCACAGGAGGTCGAGGAGTGTCTCGTGCGGCATGACCGCCGGGCGCGCGTTCCGCATCCAGGCCTGGCTAGGCGTTAGGCCCTTGAGCCCGCGATGCTTGTGGTTGTGGTAGTGCTCCATGGCCAGCTCGAAAATGGCGCTGAACTCGTACCACATGAGCAGGGGAGGGCGCTCGTCTTCCGGTTTCCCTGCCTTTATCCATTTCTGGGTCTGAGCCACTTGAATGCTTGCAGTCTCTGGCCGGTTGGACGGCTTGTTGCCGATGTAGCCCGGCAGAAGGTTCAGGACGAACGAATAGACCGTTCGGAAACCACGCTCGATGACCTTGGACTGGCCGTGATAGGGCTGGCAGAAATGCACCTTCGTGCCGATCTCGCCGAAAAACCCCGCGCCTATGGTCTCCTCGCTCTGGTGGTAGACGAGGTGGGTTTCCCCGTTCAGATGCTTGGAGCGGTAGTCCCTCCCGTTGTCCATGAGCACGTGGTCTGGTCGGCCGCACCAAGGGAGGCCCTCTTTCTTGATGATCCCATCCCGCATGGCGCGGGCGATGCTCATGGAGTTGGGCCCGAAGTTCAGGTCGTACCCGACGAGGGCGCGGGAGCACCAGTCCATCCACCCGGTCAACCAGGGTCGCTGAATGGTGTCGTCGGGGGCGACCACAAGGACATCTATTTGGTGGTGGTCTCCCACCCAGATCTCATTGCAGTGCTCGGGCGCAAGCCGCTGGACGTAGGCCTCGTGCCGGTCTCGGTAGGCCTTCGAGCCCTGTCGCGCATAGGTGGCGTACGCCGGGTTATCCTCAATCGCCGTGGCGATCCACCGCGCCAGGGTGGAGTAGGGCGGCGCCTGGGGGCCGAATTCGGCCCGAAGGGCGTGGTGGACCTGGATTTTCATCGGGCGCTCAGGCTGGAAGTAGAGCCGTTCGCAAAAGGCCGCGACTTCGGGGGGGAAGTTGGTGGTGCCCTTGGTCCGACCGCTTCTATTAAGTAAGGATGGGGATGCCCCGTCGAACCGCTTCTTCCAGTTATAGAGGGTCTGCATGGTGACCTTGTGGGCCTTGGCGAATACCGTCCGCTCCGTGGTGCTGCCGAGCGCGAGCCACTCCTCCAGTAGGCGCTTGCGCCTATCGGCATCTCTGCGCTTCGGGGCCGGTGCGGCCATGTAGGAGGCCTGGCTGCCGGAGGGGGCCGGGGTGGGCAACGCCATTTGCGCCTGCACCAGCCCATCGATATGGCTGGCCAGCAGCACGTCTGACTGCTCCTTGCGATACGCCATCTGCGCATCGAGTTGCAGACATGAAACATGGACCTGCCATTTCTCCCCGTTCCGGCATGGGGCCTTCCGGGTGGCCGCGTATGTCCCTTTTGTGAGTTTCCTTGAGACGGCTTGGCGCGAGATGCCCTCTAAGGTTGCAGTTCGATCGAGGTCAAGCCAGCCTGCTTCGTCAAGTTGATTCGTCGTGGTGTCAGGCATTTAGCGCCTCATTGGTGTGGTTGCAGTTCGATCGATCAGAAGTTGCAGTTAAAGTTGCAGTTCGGAGGCCGTTTACACAAAGCAGACAAGCCGCCGATTTAAGGTCCTTTTTAATGAAGGTCAGCGTCGCTTCTCGCCCGAACGCTCCCGGCATGCAGACAATGCAGATCCCGTGGCTCAGGCCGCTCCGAACGAGCCGTACCAGGTCCACGCTCTGGATGCTGCCGCACCACGCGCAACAGGTGGTCATGCCTCGTCCTCAAAGAGGGTGGGAGCGTCATGGGAAAGGATGGCCTTCTGGAACCCTGCGGCCTTCTCCAGCTCCGCCTGGATGGCGGTGAGGGCGGCCTCGGCGCTCTGGCGGCCGTGGTAGAAGCCGCAGACGGCCTTCATGGCGGCGGCCTGGCTTGCCTGATACTCGGCCAGCTCGGCCTCGCGCGCCGCCCTCACGCGGGGCAGGCGCACCATCACAAACCCGAGCCGTGCGGCCAGGTGCTTGAGGATGCTGTAATCGCGGGTCTTTTCCATGAGGGGGATGAGATGCTTCGAATTGATCCGGGCCTCTTCATCGAGCGGGTTGCTCAAGCGGTAGAGCGTTCCCGGCTTGACCCCGAGCGCATCCGCCAGCTCCTCGATGCCCTCGCCGCCCCTGTACCGGCGGACCGTCGCCGCAACGACCTGGTCCAATGTCTTCACGGGTCCCCCTCCACTACCGTCCGAGATGTCGGACGTTGATTAACTCCCTGATTCCACTAATTGACTGACGCCCCTCCAGGCCCTAGACTGAAAAGAGTGGGGCCCCCAGGAGCGACCCAGGGACCCCGTTGAGGAATGGAGGGGGAAGCATAGCGAGAGCACGTCACGCGGCCTTCTCCTGTGAAGGGAAGAGGACCTGCATTGGGATACCTGTAAGGTGGGCCAGCGCGGTCTCAATGCGCGCTGACCGCCAGTGCCCGTTGAGTACGGCCGACACGGCCTGCCGAGACACACCGACGCGTGTGGAGAAGGCGAAGATGGTACCGTGTGAGCCCTTGATGGCTGCCAGGCAAACCCTTCGCCGGAACTCCTTGATGGAGAGATCGGCGGGGATCATGACCGACAGCGCCGAGGCGGTCTTGTTAGAAGGGGCCATCACGAACGCTCCTAATGAAGTTCGTCACCGGCTCTCGTGAGCCGTAGTGATATATTAGGTTCTGCCTAACTAATTGTCAAGGGGGTTATTAGTGAAACCGGAACGACTTGATTTATTAAAGGAGTTTGGCGAGCGGCTTCAGCTCTTCCGGCTTTCGCTGGGGCAGACCATGCGGGAGTTCTCGGATGTCGCCGGGATCAGCGCCCCCTCTTTGGCGGCCGTGGAAGCCGGGAAGAACTTCCTCTCCACTGAATACATCGTCCAACTCTTTCAGGCCTATGGGCTCAGCCCCACCTGGCTATTGACGGGGTACGGCCCGCGGATCGTCCAGCCGATTATCAACGGCCAGGTCGCCGAGCTGGCCGGCGAGTACAATGCCGGGTACCCATTGATCAGGGTTCCAATTCTGAGCAGCTTTCTCTCCTTGGGTGAACCGGTTCCGCAACCCAAAGAGCGCATCAAAGATTGGGCCCAGGTGATCAAGCCCTTGGTCCCCCATCCACGTCACACCTACGGGCTGCATGCACGCGGAGACTCGATGCACCCTATCATTCAAGATGGATGGCTTGTTTTAGTTGACACGCACGAAGATGCTATCCGCCCTTATGAGCAGCAGAGCGGCAAGCCTGTTGCCGTACGCCTTGGAGAGGGGGTGAGCATCAAGTGGATGGATGCTGGAAAGTCTGATTGGATCATTCACGCAGAGAACCAGGCCAGTGGGTTTAAGCCCCTTCGAATCCCGCGCCAGGTGGACCCGCCGGTGGTAGGCCGTGTCATTTGGTGGTGCCCTTCTATATAATAGAAGGTGCGGGAGGCTTCTTATGGGCGAGAAGAAGGGGCTCAACTTATTCACGAAGTGTTCAATCGCCTTCTTGTTAATTACCTTCCCAACCATAATGGCTATGACTATCTTTCATATGGGGCCATTTGCAGATGAGGGAGACACTACCCCGCCGCCAAGCAAACAGGGCGCATTCTCCAGGCATGACGCAGATGAACTCGTCTCCCGTTTTAGATCAACGGGCCTTTTAATTCGTGATGACGGCTCCAGATTTTGGGTATCTCTCCCGCACTGGTCCTACATGAATGCCCAACAGAAGGAACAATTCGCTGTTCTTTTGGACGCGTGGAGGCGCCATCATGGGCCCGCTACAGTCATTGAGATTCTCGATGCACAGAGCGGGCGTCGCCTGGCTATGTATGATTCATGGAATGGGTTCGTTGTAAATTAGGGGTGAAGATATTTAAAATGGGGTGAAAGGGGCGTGGCCTTTTCAAATTACAAATGAGAATACAGATACTCGCCCTCCAGGTTACTGCCTCCAATTCTCATTTAAACTTGGAATGTCTTTTTCCCCAATAAACCACGCCACCGCAGTATGTTGCGCATCTCCTTTACCCCTCCTCCCGCACTCTTTCATGTTCCAATCTTTCATGCGCCCTCACATCAGCCGGGCGAGGGCCTCCTGGCAACCCG
>JAKAJA010000071.1 GCA_021814085.1 Acidobacteriota bacterium
AGCGAGAAGGCGGCTGTCGGGAAGCTCGTGTTCGAGGTCCTCATCGACGAAACCGGCGCCATCGAATGCGTTCAGCTGGTGGAGAACGCAAACCAGAAGCCCGAGGTCGTGGACGCCTTCATCCAGAATATCAAGCAGTGCCGCTACGAACCCCCGCAGGACAAAGGGGGTAAGGTCGTGGCCTGCCACTGGCTGATCACCGCCAATCTGGCACCCGAAGGCCAGTGATTTCGAGAACGCACCCCCGCGGCAGCTTCTAGAAGGGGGCCTTCAGCGCCTCCAGCGCGCGTGACATAGCCTCGTCGTCCAGGTCGTGGTGCGTGACGAAACGGATCTGGCGGGGGGAGATGACGTGGCACAGGACACCCCGGGCCTTCAGGACCTCCCCGATCTTCTGTCCGTCCAGGGGCGGGGCGAGTCCGAGCATGACGATGTTGGTCTGGAGCGAGTCCAGGTCCACATCAAACCCGGGGATCCGGGAGAGGTGGTCGCCCAGGAGCTTGGCCCGTCGGTGGTCCTCGGGCAGGGTCGGGAGAACCTCCTCGAAGGCCACAAGGCCAGCGGCGGCAAGGATTCCCGCCTGGCGCATGCCGCCCCCCATCATTTTCCTGACCTTGCGGGCCTTCTCCACAAAGGCCCTGGTCCCGCAGAGGAGCGAGCCGACGGGGGCGCAGAGGCCCTTGGAGATACAGAACATGACCGAGTCGAAGGGCTCCGCCAGGGCCTTCGCTTCAACGCCCAGGGCCGTGGCGGCGTTGAAGACGCGGGCACCGTCCAGGTGGCTGGCGAGGCCGTTCTTTCGTGCCATTTCCCCCAGCGCCTTGCCCGCCTCCACGGGCATGACCGTCCCGCCCGCGAGGTTGTGGGTGTTCTCCGCGCAGAGGAGGGTAGTCTTGGGGAGATAGTAGGCCCCAGGGCGGATCGCCGCTTCTGCCCGGGCGGGGTCCAGGACGCCGTGGCGCCCCTCCACGGGCCGGGGCAGGACCCCCGAGAAGGCCGCCATGGTCCCCGTCTCGATGTTGTAGATGTGGCAGGAGGCCTCGCAGATGACCTCTTCACCGGGCTGGGTATGGACCTTCACTGCGACCTGGTTGCCCATGCTCCCGCTGGGCACGAAGAGGGCCGCCTCCTTTCCCATGAGGGCCGCGGCTTTCTCCTGGAGGCGATTGACCGTGGGGTCCTCGCCGTAGACGTCATCGCCCACCTCCGCCTCCGCCATGGCTCGGCGCATGGCGGGCGTAGGCCGGGTCACCGTGTCTGAACGCAGGTCCACCCAGTGCTGGGTCATGGAGCACCTCCCTGTGCGCCCATAGTATAGCCGAGGCCGGACCGGCATGGCACGGGAGGGCCTCGTCTTGCGCGGCAGGCGCGCGCGGGCTATCCTTGGACGAGTTGGAGGCGCGAGGAATGGACGAGGCCCTTCTCCTTAAAGGCGTGGAGAAGACATTCCGGGGACACCTGTCCATCGGCTCCCACCACGTCCTCCGTGGGGTGACCCTTACCGTACCCAGGGGTTTGATCTACGGGTTCCTCGGGCCCAACGGCGCAGGGAAAACCACCACCCTCAAGATCGTCACCGGCCTCCTCTTCCCCGACGCGGGCGAAGTCTCCATCCTCGGACAGGGTCTGGGAGACGGGTCGGTGCGGGCACGCATCGGATTCCTTCCGGAGACGCCCTACTTCTACGATTACCTCACGGGGCACGAGCTGCTCACCTTCATGGGGCGCCTCCTGGGCATCCCCTCCCCCAGGCTCGTCGAGCGCATTCCGGTTTTGCTGCGGGCCGTGGGCCTACTGGGCAAGGAGAAGCTCCAGCTCCGCAAGTACAGCAAGGGAATGCTGCAGCGCATCGGTCTCGCGCAGGCGCTCCTCAACGACCCCGACCTGGTCATCCTCGACGAGCCCACGAGCGGCCTCGATCCCATCGGGCGGCGCGAGATTCGCGACCTCATCCTCGAATTGAGGGCTCAAGGAAAAACGGTCTTCTTCTCCTCCCACATTTTGGCCGACGCCGAGATGATCTGCGACCAGGTGGCCATCCTCATCCGGGGCAAGGTGGTGCAGGAAGGTCCCCTCGAAGACCTCTTGGGGGGGGAGATCCAATTCTGGGACGTGACGGTTCGCGGCGCCGCGGGGATGGTACCGCCCCCGGGATGTTCCGTCCTGACGCGGCTCGGAACCCAGGTACTGATCCGGGTGGACCGGGAGGAGGTCCTCCAGGATCTCATCGACCGGTCAAGGGCCGAAGGGGCTAGCGTGAGGGGCGTCGTTCCTCACAAGATCTCCCTGGAAGACCTCTTCATGTCACACGTCCCCGGGGAGGGCTCGCGATGAAGAGTGGAAACTCCGGAGCGGCCGCTTTCCAGCAGGTGCTCGCCCTCGCCTCCAACACGTTCAAGGAGGCGACGCGGAGCAGGGTCTTCTACATTCTCCTGGCCTTCGCCGTCTGCCTCCTCATGTTTTCTTCGGCCATGGGCTTCCTCGCCATCGGGAGTATCAGGCGCGTCATCCTGGACATGGGCCTCTCCACCGTGTCCTACTTCTCGGCTATGACCGCCATATTCGTGGGCATCGGCCTCATCTATCACGAGATCGAGAGGAAGACCATCTACAACATCCTCTCCAAGCCCGTATCCCGGACCTCATTTCTGGTGGGGCGCTACGTGGGCCTGATGGCCGTCCTCCTGGTGAACCTGGCGGCCATGACGGTCGCCCTGCAGATCGTCCTGTCCGTCTTCGGAAGTTTCACTCCCAGGGTGTTCGTGGCCGCCGGGTACATCTACCTCGAGCTCCTTATCCTCACCGCCGTGGCCCTTTTCTTCTCCTCAGTCAGTTCTCCGGTGGTGAGCGCCCTCTGCACGGTGGCCTTCTATCTCATCGGCCACACGAGCTCCGCCCTCCCCGAGCTGCTCGTTCCCTTCCTGAGCTCACTTTGGGCCAAGCGGCTCGTGATCGGCCTCTACCACATTCTCCCGGACCTGAATCTCCTCAGCATCAACAACCTCGTGGTGCACGAGATCCCCACGGCTCCCGGTTTTGCCATGCGGGCCCTCCTCTACACCGTGTTCACCGTAGGCATCCTGCTCCTCGCCGCGGCCCTGGCCTTCAAAAAGCGAGACCTGGTGTAGCGTGTGGCGCCTCGTTGCGGGCCTGTGCCTAATCGCCGTGCTGATGATGGGGAGCGCCTCCCTCCACGAGCAGCTGGTGACTCTCCACGACGCCTACCCCACGGAGTTCCGCTCCTACTACGTCCCCTCCAGCGCCTATATGAGCGTGGCCAGCCTCGGGCAGAAGAACTTTTGGGCGGACCTCGTCTTCATCTGGTCCATCCAGTTCTTCGACCGCTATGGCCCGAAAGTGCGCGACACCTACCTCTTGCACACCTATGACGTGATCACGGACCTGGATCCCCGCTTCCAGGAGGCCTACATCTTCGGCAATCTTTTCCTCTCCCTGGACAAGAACTGGGATCTGCTTTACAAGCTTGCCGACAAGGGGATCGAACAGAACCCCAAAAACTGGGTCCTGGCCTGGGACGCGGGCACCTACGCCTTCTTCCAGCAGAAGGATTACGCCCGCGCCCTCAAATACTTCCGGATAGCCGAGGAGCGGAATCCCAGCGACTCCCGCCTCCAGAACTTCGTTGCCAACGCCTACAAGTACCGCGGGGAGTACGAGAACTCCCTGCGGTACTGGCAGGAGCTGAAGCTTGAGCACGAGAAGGACGACACGGACCTGGGCCGATTCCTCCTCTTCACCGCGGAGAGGAACATCTTCGACCTCACCATCAAGATCGACCTGCGAAACCTCGACGCCGCGGTGGCGCGCTTCAAGAAGGAGAAGGGGGCCAACCCGCTGACTCTCGCCGCCCTGGTCAAAGCCGGATTTATCAAGAGCCTCCCCGAGGACCCCGAAGGCAAGCCCTACCTCTACGACGCCGCAACGGGCGTAATCACCTGCCAGACCCCGCTCAAATTCCGCGGCAAATTCGCCCAATGGTAATCCTCCTCCTCGCCTTTTCGGCTTGCATGGGCCTGGCCTGCGGATCCTTCGCCAACGTGCTGATCCACCGTCTGCCGCTGCGGGAATCGGTCGCCTTTCCGGGGTCGCACTGCCCCGCGTGCGGCGCCCCCATTCCGTGGTACCTCAACATCCCGGTCCTGTCGTGGCTCGCCCTCCGCGGGCGCTGTGCCGCCTGCAAGTCGCGAATCAGCCCGCGCTACCCGTTGGTCGAACTCGCCATGGGGATCCTCTTCCTCGGCTCGGCCTGGGCCTGGGGCGCCAGCGTCCACACGGCCTCGGCCTGGACCTTCTGCCTCCTCTGCGTACCCCTGGGACTTATCGACCTCGAACACCAGATCCTCCCGGACCGGCTCACCTACCCGGCGATAGCGCTGGGAATCGCCTTCGCGCTGGGCGGCTCCGGGACATCCTGGAAAAACTCCCTCGCGGGAGCCGCCGCGGGTGCCCTCATCCCGGCGGCCGTCATCGGCGCCTACTGGGTCATCCGCAGGGAGGAGGGGATGGGCTGGGGAGACGTGAAGCTCCTCTCGGCCATAGGGGCGTTCCTCGGCTGGCAGGGCATGCTTCTGACACTCCTGGTGGGCTCCCTCCTCGGGACGGCCGTCGGGGGCGCCTACCTGTTGCTCTCCGGCAAGGGCAAGAAGACCCCGCTCCCCTTCGGGACCTTCCTCTGCGCGGCGGCGCTGGTTGCCCTCTTCGCGGGAGAAGCCGCCTGGCGGTGGTATATGGCTCTTCTCGTGCCAAGTCCATGACACCCTTTCCAAGCAGTTTGCGCAAGACCTGGCCCCTTCTCTTCCTGGCCGCCGGTGCCCTGGCTGCCGCCCTGCTGGGTTGGCACATCTTCTCCCTCACCCAGACCATGGCCAAGAGCCGGCATTCGGCGTCGGACCTGGTACTGACCCGGGGCCGCGCGCTCCGTCAACGGCTGGAGGCCTCGGCCCTGCAACCTCCCGGTGGCAAGCTCGAGGACCTGGCTTCCCCTGGGCCGCAGTCCGCATCCGAGGTCCGGCTGGTGCAGGCCGCCCTCTACCTCGGCGGGCGTCCCCTCTGGGTTTATCCGCCGGGGACGGATTCCTCGGCCCCTGAGACCCCCGGGCCGTCCGCGGACCGCGTGGAGCATTCCGGCACCCTGTGGGTGTACACCTACGGATATGCCGACGGGCGATGTCTCTCGGCCGTCTTTGATCTCCCGGAGTATGCCCGTCAGGGGAGCCGGGTGGGCCTCCTCACGCTGTTCGAGTCCTCCAGCATCCTGGGGTTGCTCCTCCTCCTGGGCCTTCTGGCCTGGAGGATCGCCCAACCACTGGGAGGGGAAGACCTGGGCCGCGAGGCTCCCACGGCAAGAGGCTCCAATGGAGAGCCCTCGACCCAGGCCGTGGTGGCCCTGTTCCAGCAGACCCTCAAGGAGCTCCGGCGGCGGACCGAGGAACTGGAGGAACTCCATCACCGAGAGCGCAGCCGCGCGGAAGATGGGGAGCGCATGGCGGAGGCCCTGTGCGAGAACCTCGAGGCGGGCTACCTCCGCTTTGGCGAGGACGGTCATCTGTCCGGAGTGAATGCGGCGGCCAGGGGCCTCCTCGGGCTCCAGCAGGTGCCACGCCTCGGGGATGAGGCCCGCCATCTCCTGGAAGGCCGCGACGGCATCCTCAAGGTCGTCGAGGAGGTCCGGTCCACCCGCGCCCTGGCCCTGAGAGAGGAGGTCCCCGGGGCTCCCGGCATCCTCCTCCAGGTGGTGGGGATCCCCCTTTTCAATTTGCTCCACCAGCTGAAGGGCTACCTGATCCTCCTCCGGGACCAGACGGGTGTCTATCAGATGCGCCGGACCCTGCGCGAGCGGGAGGCCCTCTCCCGACTGGGCGAGGTAGCCGCAGGGGTGGCCCACGAGGTCCGCAACTCCCTGAGCACCATTTCCACGCGCCTGCGCCTCTTGAACCAGGACCTTCCGGCCCTGGGGGACAACCCGAGTTTTAAAGCCCTCTCCGACGAGGCGCGCAACCTCGAACAGGTCATGCAGAACCTCCTCTTCTTCGCGAGGCCCCTTCCCCTGGAGCGGGAGCCCGTGGACCTGCGCCAGCTCCTGGAGGAGGAGCGTCACTCCGTCATCGCGGCAGGGCGCGACATGGAGGTCGTGGTCGAGGGTGAGTCGGTCCTGGCGCAGGTGGACAGGGAAGCCTTTTCCCGTGCCCTGCGCAACCTCACGCGGAACGCCATCGAGGCCCTCTCGGCGGGGCCCGAGGGGGACCGCTCCCTCAAGCTCTCCGTGACGCGCCGCGCGGACGGCATGGCCCTGGTGCGAGTGGAAGACGGCGGCCCGGGGCTCCCGGAAGGCGCCAGTGAGGCGGCCTTCACCCCTTTCTTCAGCCAGAAGCCTGGGGGTACGGGCCTGGGCTTGGCCATCGCCCGGAAGATTGCACGCGAACACGGCGGCGATTTGTTATACTTCCCCTCCGGGCTGGGAGGCGCCGGGTTCGAGTTGTCCGTACCTGAGGTGCCGCCCCACACGGCGTGAGGTAAAGTTTTGGAGTAGTGAGTCGGAGGTGACCATGAAGAAGTTCCTTGCGCTTTTGCTGGTCGTGGTTCCTTTGGGCCTCTGGGCCGGAGAGAAACCCTGGTTTCAGGGTTCCTTCGACCAAGCCCTGGCCGCGGCCAAGGGCCAGAACAAGGCCCTGGTTCTCAAGTTTTACGCGGATTGGTGAGGGGCGTGCAAAAAACTGGACCGTGATGTCCTGACGCCCGAGGTTTTCGCCAGACTCTCCCAGACCGCTGTCCTGTACCACATGAACGTCGACCAAGCCGAGACCAAACCCCTCTCCAAGCGGTTCCACGTTGGCGGCATCCCCACGGTCATCGTCTTCGACACCAAGGGCCAGGAGGTGGACCGGATCATCGGTTACGACGACGACCGTTCCGCCTGGCTCAAGACCCTTCTTGCCTACCTCTACGGCATCGACACCATCGAAGACCTCCAGAACCGATACGCCGCGAAGGCCGAGCTGGCCACCGCCCACGTGCTTGCCCAGAAGTACCTCGACCGCGGCGACGGTGCGGCGTCTCTCTCCTGGGTCGATAAGGCCAGGACGTTCAAGGCCGATGAAAAGACCGAAACCGACCTGACCCTGATCCAGGGGCAGGCCCTGCTCTTCACGGACCCGCCCAAGGGGACCCAGGCCCTCATGGCCCTGGCGACGGCCCAGGATGGGAGCGCGGGGCTGGACGCATTCCACGCACTCTCCGCTTTCTACAAGCGGCAGGCGCGAAACGCCACGAATCCGGAGGAGAAGCAGAAGGCCAAGGACGCACGGCTGGACGTCTTCCACAAGGTTCTGGCGGCACACCCCTCCAACCCCGACATCCTGAGCGAGTACGCCTGGTATTGCGCCGCCGACGGCATAGAGCTGGACAAGGCCCTGGCCGCCGCACAGAAGGCCGCCGAGGTGAAGAAAGACGACGCGGAAACCTTGAGCGTCCTGGCGGAGGTGTCCTTCAAGGCCGGGAAGAAGGACGAGGCCCTCAGGGCTATCGACCGCGCCATCCAGCTTAACGGCGAAGAGTCCTTCTACAAGGAACAGCGGGACAAGATCTCCGGGAAGGATGAGCCAAAACCCAAGAAGTGACGGCAACCGCTCCCCCCGCGGGAGCTGACTGTGGCCCTGGCCCGGGTGGTCCCTCCGGGCTGGGGCCCTTCTCTTTTGCACCCGACCCGAGAGGAGCCTCCCCTGCGCCATCCTCCCAGCCGGCCCGTGCTCTACATGGCCTTCGCCGCCGGCGCCGCGGCGGCCGTGTGGATCTCGGGCCCGCTCCCGCTGAT
>JAKAJA010000072.1 GCA_021814085.1 Acidobacteriota bacterium
TGATCCCCGCCTCGCTGGTCCTGCTCCTTGCCACCCGGGGCCGCCCGAAGCTGGCATGGGCTTCCGTACCGCTCCTGTGCATCCTGGGGCTCGGCGTGGGCCATTGGCGCCTCCCGCCCCCCCGCGCCGACCACCTTACGGAGACCGTGGCGCGCGGGAGCGGCCCGCAGTTCCTCTGGGTGGGGGGTCGGGTCTTGCAATCGGAGCCCTGGACCGACGGGTGCAGGGTCGCCCTCTCCGCGACAGCCTTCCGAGAAGGGGACCGCTGGGTATCTTCGGCCGCGAGGATCCGCGCATTCCTTCCCCTGACTCCGCCCCTTCCCGGATCATCCTACGAAGCGAGCCTTCGGCTGGCACTGCCCGCGGCCGCAACTAATCCCGGGCAGTTCGACATGAGGAAGTACCTCCGGCGGGAAGGCTTCGACCTTACGGGCTCCTGCCGCGCGCCCGAACTGTTCCGAACGGGTCCCCCGGACCGCTGGAGCCCCCTCGCGCGGTACCGCCTCGCCATGGAGCGGCGTCTCATGGCGGACGGCGGCAAGAGCGGCGGTGCTCTCCTGGCCATCCTGCTCGGCGAGCGCGGCCTCATGGACCCCGCGCAGGTGGATGCGCTAAGCGTCTCGGGCCTCTATCACCTGGTCGCTCTCTCCGGGTTCAACGTGGGGCTGCTGCTCATGGCTCTCGCGGCCGCGGCACACGCGTTCCGGATTCACCCCCGGACGAGGGACCTGGCCTCCACGCTCATGCTTGCGGCTTCTGGCGCCCTCGTGGCCAGCCAGCCCTCCCTCTCCCGGGCATTACTCATGGCGGGGGTATTTCTGGCGGCCCGGCTCCTGGCCAGACCTCACGGGGGGCTCTTGGCCTGGTCCGCGAGCCTCGCCCTCCTCCTGGCCTACGATCCATTTTGGGTCCTGGATTCGGGCTTTCAGCTCACCTTCGCCGCTACCCTGGGCATCATCGTCCTGTGGGACGCCATCCCCGCCCAACTCCAAGGTCCCGGCGCGCCGGCGGCGGTCTTCCGCCTCCTTTGGGTAGGCCTGGCCGCCCAAGTCGCGACCCTGCCCTTCGTAGTTTTCTCCTTCCACCGGGTTTCCCTCCTCGGCTGGCTCGCCACGCCCCTGGCCTCTCTCCCCTTGATGGCGGTTCAGGTCTTGGGGACAGCCTACCTCTTCGGCCTGGCTTTCGTGCCCGGCATCCACCAGCTTCTGGGGGTGGCCCTCGACCACCTGACTCGGTTGTTCCTCTTGCTCCCGCTCTGGTTGGGAGGAGGCCGGTGGGGGACGGTGTTCGCGGACAATCCCCCCTGGGGGTGGCTCGCCGCGTTCATCGCCGCGGGCATTCTCCTTTGCTCGGGTGGGCGGTGGCGACGGGCCGGGTGGGTCCTCGCCGCATTCTCCATCGTGGGGGCCTGGAGCGCTCCAGCCCTGTTTCCCCGTCCGGCCGCCCCTTCCATCGCCATCCTCGACGTGGGCCAGGCATCTTGTCAGGTCCTCCGCTGGGGGACCCATACCCTCCTCGTGGATGCGGGCAACGGCACACCGGATGGTCCCTCCATGGCCCGAACGGTCATCGAGCCCTATCTCGCCGACGCGGGTGTGCGCACCCTCGACGGCCTCATATTGACCCACTGGGACGAAGACCACGCGGGAGCGGCACCCGACCTTCTGCTGGACCTCCCCGTGGGGTTCCTCGCCTACCCCGCCACCGATCCCCCCAATTCGGGATCCCCTGCCCGCGCAGGGAAAATCGCTTCCAGCCGGGGTGTGCACCTGATACCCCTGAAGCGCGGCGAGCGTATGGCGTGGCCGGGCCTGACCGTGGACGTCATCCATCCGGCGGCCCCGACCCGTCTCATCGGGGAGAACGACCACAGCCTGGTGTGTCTAGCGGAATTCGGATGCACTTCCGCGTATTTCACCGGCGATGTGGAAGGTGCAGGCGAGGGGGAGATGGTGAATGGGGGGGGCCTGTCGCCGGCTTATGCGCTCATGGTCCCCCATCACGGGTCGGCCACTTCCAGCAGCTTGCCGTGGGTTCAGGCCATATCACCGCGCCTGGCCATCTTTAGCGTTGGGCGCGAGAACCGGTTCGGGCATCCCGCCGCCGAGGTCGTGGAGCGATACAGGCATCTGGGCATTCGGATGGCGCGAACGGACAGGGACGGGGCCCTGCTCCTCCGCCTGGGCAGCCGACGGCCGGTCCTCTGGCGGATGCGGGACGGAAACTGGCAGGCCGCACCGGGGACCGGCGAAAAGTAAAAAGCCCCCGGGGTGCGGGGGCTTCTGATCAAGCATGTTCTGGGTGTGGGATCAGGTGGACTTCCCAGCATAGCGTTCCAACAGGCCCGTGAGCTGGTCCGTGATTTGGTTCCCCCGGTACTGCACGATCCCCTGCGGATCCACGAGGACCACCGTGGGTATGCCGGAGACGCAGTAGTTATCGGCGGCCTTGTTCTCGGCGTCCCAAAGAATCGTGTACTGAAGGCCATTGGCCCGGCTGAAGTTGGCAACCTCCTGCTGGGTCTGCTTGTAATTAATGGCCACGCCCACCATGTTGAGCTTTTTCCCGTACTTGACGTAGATCTCCTTCAGGACCGGAATCTCCCGCTTGCAGGGAGGGCACCACGTGGCCCAGAACACCACGAGGGTGGGCTTCCCCTTGAGCTGGGAAAGGCTGATCGCCTTTCCGCCCTCCACCGGCTGGAGGCTGAAATCGTCCGCGGGCTTCCCGCTGTCTGGGCAACCCACCGCCCCAACCAGGAAAACGAAATTGAGCAGAAGGGCCGCTGCAATGAGTCTGGTTCTGGTTCGCATCATCATCTCTCAAGTCCCTCTCAGGGCATATGTTACACCACAATGCCTCCATGAACAAGGCGGAAGCGTCTTCGCAGCCTCGGGCAGGAGGTTCGCCCCGGATCTTCCATGCAACGCACGCAAACGGTGATGGACTCCCTCAGGTTCTCAGGGGTCCCCGCGGGCTCCGGGAGGGTCTCCCTCATGGCATTCCGCAGGGCAGACTGGGAACGGAGTGCCCTGGCACAGGACAGGCAGGAGCCGAAGTGCTCTTCCAGCTCTGCCCCCAGAATCCCTTCCGCCCTGCCAGCCAGGTATGGCGCGGCATGGGCCAGCGCCTTCTCGCAGTCCAACGGTCATGCTCCCTGGGCCAGCGCGGCACGGGGAGAGGCGGCCCAAGGACGGTCCTGGGCGTGGGCTACAAGTTCCCGCTGCATGAGCTTCCGCGCCCGGTGGATTCTGGACATGACGGTCCCTATGGGGCATCCCACCATCTCCGCGATCTCGCGGTAGGAGAATCCCTCCACGAGGGACAGGAACAGGGCTTCGCGGTAGTCCGCCGGAAGCTTGTCCAGGGCGTTTCTCACATCGCCTCGCAGCATGGAGTTTATGAGGTTCTCTTCGGGATCGCCGGGCTTCCGGCCCGTGTGTTTGACCTGAGCCTCCTGGGTCTCCTCGATAGATTCGAAATCCACCACGTTCGGCCGGCGGTGCTGCTGGCGGTAGTGGTTGATGAAGGTATTTTTGAGGATGCGGTAGAGCCACGCCTTGCAATTGGTTCCGGGCTCGTACTTATCGAAGAACCGGAAGGCCCTGAGGAACGTCTCCTGGACGAGATCCTGGGCATCGTCCTCGTTGCGAGTAATTTTCACCGCGATGTTGTATAGGAAGTCGAGGTGGACCAGGGCGGTCTGCTCAAAATAGGCTCGAGATACCATATTCCGCCATCCTTATCCAAGAAGTAGAGCTTTTGTCGCCTCGTTCAATTGCGCGGGCCAAAGGCTCTGTGGTATAGGTGAGTGCCCTTCGCTTGGGAGCCGTAGATGCCCTATCTGTTCAGCGCGCTCACGCGCCTGAGTCCCCTTTCGTTAGTTCGCCTCAGGGATCTCCTGGAGGATCGTCACCTCGTTGAGGGCCTCCGCCGGGGAGATCGCATACCGGGCCTCCACCCTTATCTAAGCAAGGCACTTGCCAAGGTCGACTGGAAGGCCTGCGAACAGGAGGACCGTCGTGCGGAGAAGAATGGTGTTCTCATCCTCGGCTGGGATGACCCGAGGTACCCGGCGGGCCTGCGCACCCTCTCCGCTCCGCCCCCCGCCCTGTATCTCCTGGGGCGTCCCAAAGCCCTCGATGGGCCGGCGGTGGCCATCGTGGGGTCGAGGCTGAGCACGGTTTATGGACAGAACGTGGCACGTATGCTGGGCCAGGACCTGGCCCTGGCTGGCCTGGGGGTTGTCAGTGGCCTCGCGCGCGGTGTGGATACGGCCGCCCACGAGGGGTCGCTCGCCGCTCCCGGGCGGGCCGTGGCTGTCCTGGGGACGGGGATCGACGTGCCTTACCCCAGGGAAAACGAGGGGCTCCTCCGCCGCATCGTGGAGGCCGGAGGGGCAGTGGTCTCCGAGCTTCCTCCGGGCACTCCGCCCGTTCCTCGGAATTTCCCCATGAGGAATCGCGTTATCGCCGCCTTAAGTTGGGCTGTCCTGGTCGTGGAAGCCACAGAGCGGTCCGGGGCGCTCATCACGGCTCGTTTCGCTCTTGAAACGGGCCGTGAGGTCTTCGCCGTTCCCCACAACATGACCAGTCGAACCGGTATTGGACCCAATACCCTGATACAAAAGGGAGCCAAGCTCATCCAGCGGGCTCAAGACGTGCTCGACGAACTGCCCACGCATCTTAGTTGCAGGTTGCAACGTTTTGGAACTTTATTCCCGGGAGAACAGGCGGGGCCCTCCTCCCTCTCGGACCTGGCGCGCCGCGTCCTCAAGGTCCTCCGCCCGGACGAGGGCCTCGGACTGGATGCACTCTGCTCCGCGTCCGGCCTGCGGGCACCCGAAGTGCTGGCCGGTCTCCTCGACTTGCAAATGGCAGGCCTCTGTGTAGAATTGCCCGGGGCCAGATATGCATTGAAGCGCCCCACCAAGGAGTCCCGCTGATGTCGAGTACCCTGGTCGTCGTCGAGTCCCCAGCAAAAGCCAAAGCCATTCAGAAGTACCTGGGTAAGGGCTACACGGTGAAAGCCTGCATGGGTCACTTCAGGGACCTGCCCAAGAACAAGGAGGGGGTCAACCTCGAGAAGGGGTTTGAGCCAACCTTCGTCCTGGACCCTAAGAAGAAGGCCATCGTTACGGAACTCCAGTCCGCCGCCAAGAAGTCGGACCGCATCCTCCTCGCCGCCGACCCCGATCGGGAGGGGGAGGCCATCTGCTACCACCTCAACGAGATCCTCAAGGGGGCCGACAAGCCCGTGGGCCGGGTCCTCTTTCACGAGATCACCCCCTCGGCCATCCGGGAGGCCGTGGAGACCCCCGGCGAGATCGACCCGTGCAAGGTCAACGCTCAGATGGCGCGCCGGATCATCGACCGCCTCGTGGGGTTCCGAGTCTCCCGCGTGTTATGGGAAAAGATGAAGCCGGGGCTGTCGGCGGGCCGCGTCCAGACCGTGGCCCTCCGCATGATCTGCGAGAGGGAAGCCGTCATCCGGGCCTTCCAGCCCCAGGAGTACTGGGTCTTCGCGGCGACCCTCGAGGGCAAGGCCAAAAAGGCGTTCCAGGCCAAGCTGACCCAGTGGAGGGGCAAGAAGGCGGAGGTGCACTCGCGGGAGGAGGCCGACGCCCTCGGTGCCGCCATGGAAGGCAAGCCCTGGTCCGTCAGCTCGGTGGAGAAAAAAGCCCAGAAGCGCTCTCCCCTACCGCCCTTTATCACCAGCAAGCTGCAGCAGGAGGCGGCCCGGCTCCTCAAATTCCCCGTCCGCAAGACCATGTCCGTCGCCCAGAGGTTGTACGAGGGCGTGGACCTGGCCGGCGGGGAGACGGTGGGCCTCATCACCTACATGAGGACCGACTCCACCCGCCTGTCCGCCCAGGCCGTGGAGGCCGCGAGGGAGTTCATCCCCGGACATTTCGGCGCCGATTACCTCCCGGAGAAGGCGCGGCTCTACGCCCCTGCATCCGCGGCGCAGGACGCCCACGAGGCGATCCGCCCCACGGAAGTGGCCCGCACGCCGGAATCCGTGAAGCCCTTTCTCCAGCGCGACGAGTACGAACTCTACCGCCTCATTTGGAGGCGTTTCGTTGCGAGCCAGATGGCCGACGCCCGGTTCGATTCCACCAAGGTCCAGGTCACTTGCGGGGACGCGCTCTTCTCCGCCAGCGGCCTCGTCTGCACCTTCGAAGGATTCCTCACGGTCTACGAAGTGGAGAGCGACGAAGAGAAGGGTGCCCTCCCCCCTCTCGAAAAGGGTGAGGCCCTCAAGCTCCTCAATCTGGACAGGGAACAGAAGTTCACCGAACCGCCCCCGCGTTTTACCGAGGCGGCCCTGGTCAAGGCCCTCGAAGAGAACGGTATCGGCAGGCCCTCCACCTACGCCGACATCATCTCCACCATCCAGAAGCGGGAGTACGTGGAAAAAGAGAAGGGCGCCTTCTTCCCCACGGACCTGGGGATGACGGTGAACGAGCTTCTCGTCAAGCATTTCCACGTCATCTTCGATTTCAAGTACACGGCGAGCCTGGAGGGCCACCTCGACAAGGTCGAGAACGGCACGGAGAAGCGGCAGAGCCTCCTGGAAAAGTTTTGGTCCAAGCTGTCCGCCGAGCTGGAGGAAGCCCACGGAACCATGGCCGATTTCCGCCGCGAGGGTATGCCCACTGACGAGATCTGCGAGAAGTGCGGCAAGCCCATGGTCATCAAGATGAGCCGCTACGGCCGGTTTCTCTCCTGTTCGGGATATCCGGAGTGCAAGAACACCAAACCCCTCGCGGAGGAGAAACCCATCGAGGTGCCCGAGGAGGCCAAGACCTGCCCCAAGTGCGGGAGCCCCACGACCGTGCGCCAGGGCCGCTTCGGGGCCTTCCTCGCTTGCGAGCGCTACCCCGAGTGCAAGACCACGGTGAAGCTGCGGCGCGCCAAGGACGGCACGGTGAGCGTAGCCAAGGACGAGGTCCTCGACCAGAAATGCCCCAAGTGCGGTTCGCCCATGGTCAGGAAGCAGGGCCGGTTCGGCCCCTTCGTGGCCTGTTCCAACTACCCGACCTGCAAGCACATCCACCGCGAAACGGCGGATGTGCCTTGCCCCAAGTGCGGCAAGCCCCTGGCCAAGAGGTTCACCAAGCGCCGGAAAGCGTTCTACGGTTGCACCGCCTACCCGGACTGCGATTTCATCTCCTGGGACAAGCCCCTGCCCGGCCCGTGCCCCCAGTGCAAGGGCACTTACCTCGTTGAGAAATTCAAGGGCGGGACGACGACCAAGGCCTGCCCCAACAAGGAGTGCGGCTGGACGGAGTAGGGCCGGGAGCTCCGAGCCGGGAGCGGGGAGCGGGGAGCGGAAAATGTGACCTCCCATTCCCCGCGGCTCTCCCCTCATCCCCCAACTATTCACACCTAACTCCTAACTCTTGACTCTTCACGCATTACCCCGCAATTCTCACCGCAGGTCCCCCATGCACCGCCACGCCGCCGAGGCCAATGATCCGGCGGCGCATACCCATTTAATGAAGGAGCGTCCCGACGCCAGTGGGTCTTATGCAAGGAAGGCGAGTGGGGTGAACCGGAGGCGTACCCATCGGGTACGTTGAGGATTCGAACCACGAGCCTGACGCCGCAGAAGGCCCGCTGCCGTCGGCGCACCCGCAAAAAAAGGAGGGCCGAAACGGCCCTCGATGGTTGGAGGAAGGAAGTTGAGTAAGGAGGTTACGCGAACGGGTTGGCCAGCTGCTGCGGCGCCGGCCAACTCTCCTCGGAGGACTCGATCTCGTTG
>JAKAJA010000073.1 GCA_021814085.1 Acidobacteriota bacterium
GATCTCGTGCTGAAGTTACCTTCAGGCACCCGGTTCTTAACCCCCTTAAGGATCTTGGACCAAAGGTCGACCGGCATGATTTCGCACAGGTATTCCCACAGGTGTGGAAAACGCCCTCTCCATTTCACTGCCAGTATACCACAGGAGACGCCTCCGGAGCAGGATCTCTGGGACCAGGCCGGTCCAGGAAAGACGGGGTTTTTGCCGAAAGGGAGCGAGGTGCTTATACTGGGGCCATGTTCGGTATCCCAACGGGGTAGTGGGGAGGGCATTCATGGCCGGGACAAGCAAGATTCGGGTGAAGACGCCCAAGCCGTCCCGGCGCGCCAAACCCTTCCGCTGCGCGGCCGTGGATGTGGGATCGAACGCCATTCGCTTCCTGGCGGCGGAGTTTGCCGCCCCGCCCCGGTTCACCGTCCTCCGGGCGGATCGAAACCCGGTGCGCCTAGGCCATGGGGTCTTCATCAACGGCCGCCTCTCTCCAGGCCAGTTGGAGGAGGCGGTCCAGGTCTTGCGGGGATACGCGCTCCTGATGCGCGAGTTGGGCATCACCGCCTACCGGGCGGTGGCCACGAGCGCCGTCCGCGAGAGCGGGAACGGCGAGGAATTCTTGGGCCGCGTCCTCGATGAGGCGGGCCTTGAGCTCGAGGTCATCAATGGCTCCGAGGAGGCGAGGCTGGTCCATCGCGCCGTCAAGAGCCGCGTCGACATGTCCGGGGGGACCTGGATGATGGCGGACCTCGGGGGCGGGAGCGTGGAGGTGTCCCTGGCGGACGGCGGAAGCGTTCTATGGAGCGAGTCCCACACCATGGGGGCCGTGCGGCTGCTCGAAGAGCTGGCCGGAGGGGGCCAGGCCCCGGGGTCCTTCCTGCGTCTTCTGGAGGAGTATACCCAGACCTTGCGCATCACCATGGCCCTGGAGGGGGCGGACCCCAAAGGCTTCATCGCCACGGGCGGCAATTCGGAAACCCTTGCCCAGATGGCCATGGCCGCCGTCGATTCGGAGGGAGTTGCCCGGTTCCCCGTTTCCACCTTGTCCAGCCTCATCCAGAAACTCGCCCGCCTCAGCTACAGGGAGCGGATGGAGCAACTGGGACTCAGGGGCGACCGGGCGGACGTCATCCTCCCGGCGGCCATCGTCTACGAGCGCTTGGCCGGGCTGTCGGGGGCAGGGGAGATCACCGTCCCCTTCGTTGGCGTCCGGGAGGGGATCGTCCTGGATCTCGCCGATGGCCTGGGACGAGGCGACGAGCGTCGGAGCCGGCGGGAGCGGGAGGTCCTCCGGGCCGCCGTGGCACTAGGGCGGAAATACCGGTTCGACGAGCCCCACGGCCTCCACGTGGCCGCCCTGTCCCTCTCCCTCTTCGACCAACTCAAGGGGCTCCACAAGTTGGGAGACGAGGAGCGCGACGCCCTCCAGGCCGCGGCCATGCTCCACGACATCGGCTCCTTCGTGAGCTACAAGAGCCACCACAAACACACCCTGTACCTCATCGCCAACTCGGATCTCCCTGGTCTGAGCCCGGGGCAGGTCCGGGTGGTGGCCAACGTGGCGCGGTACCACCGGCGCAGCCTGCCCAAGCTCCAGCACGAGTCCTACGCCGGGCTGGATGCCGGCCCCAAAGAGGTGGTGCGCAAGCTGGCGGCCCTCCTGCGGCTCGCTGACGCCATGGACAGGGAGCACCGGCAGAAGGTCCAGGGGGTAAGGGCAAAGGTCTTGGGCGGGACCCTCGTGCTGACCATGGTGGGCGAGGGGGACCTGCTCCTGGAAGGATGGGCCCTCAAGAGAAAATCGGACCTCTTCCGCCGGGCGTACAATATGCCCGTGGAAATCTCACCTCGAGCCAAGGGAAAGGGGGAAAAGCGGTGAACCAGCGCCAAGAGGAACTCCCCGGCAAACTCATCGCAGTCGAGGGTCTGGATGGGTCCGGCAAATCCACGCAGATTCACTTGGTACACCAGTGGCTGAAGAGCAAGGGGTACCGCGTGTTCTTCACGGAGTGGAACTCCTCCTCCCTGGTGAAGGAGGCGACGCGCAAGGGGAAGAAGCGGCAACTCCTGACCCCCACGACCTTCAGCCTCATCCACGCCACCGATTTCGCGGACCGCTACGAACGGCAGATGCTGCCGCTCCTCCGGGCGGGGTTCATCGTCCTGTGCGACCGCTACATGTTCACTTCCTTCGCGAGGGACGGGGTGCGGGGATGTGACCAGGCCTGGCTGAGGAGGATGTACGGCTTCGCCAGGGTGCCCGACATCACGTTCTTCTTCAGGCTACCCCTGGAGGTCGCCCTCGGCCGCATCCTGGAGGGGCGCCCCCAGCTCAAGTATTTCGAGGCGGGCATGGACCTCGGCCTGAGCCAGGACATCACGGACAGCTTTCGGATCTTCCAGGGACGAGTCCTCGACCAGTACCTCAGCATGGCCGCGGAGTATGGGTTCACGGTCATGGACGCCACCCTCTCCGTGCACTCCCAGCAGAAGCTCGTGCGCAAGATCATCCAGGAGCGCATCGACCTGGCCCTCTATCACAAGAGGTTTGTCCAATGAGCCCCCAGACCTTCTACCACATACCCCCCCCGGGCGTTGATCCCGCGAAGCTCACGGGGGCACTCATCGTCCTCGAAGGGCCCGACTCCTCGGGCCGGTCCACGCACATCGGCCTCCTGAGGCAGTGGCTCGAGGAGCAGGGCTACGCCGTGGAGCAGGTGGGCCTCAAGCGGTCCAACCTGGTGGCCGCGGAACTGGAGAAGGCCAAGCAGGGGAACATCCTGAGCCCCAGGACCCTGAGCCTCTTCTACGCCACCGATTTCTACGATCAATTGGAGAACCAGATCGTGCCGGCCCTCAGGGCGGGATTTGTCGTCCTCGCCGACCGGTATATCTACACCCTCATGGTCCGGGACATCGTTCGAGGAGGGGAGCCCGATTGGGTGGAGTCCATCTACTCCATGGCCCCCGTGCCCGATGCCGTCTTCTACCTCATGATCTCAAGCAAAACCCTCGTGGACAGGACCTTCCAGGCCCACACCGAGTTGGACTACTGGGAATCGGGCATGGACTGCGGCCTGGGGCGGGACTGGTTCGGCAGTTTCCTGCGGTACCAGCGCAAAATCCGCCAGGAGTTTGTTAGAATGCAGAGGAAATACGGCTTCGACGTGGTGAACGGCAACAGGACCATCGCCGCCCTCGATGCCGACCTGAAGGGCCGCATACAGCAAGTACTTGCCAGGAAAGAGAAAGGTTGATCCGTATGCCCACTGAACCCAGCCAGGAACCACAGCCCCGGGTGGAGCCCGATCTTCCCGCCGCCGCCTCGATGCCGAAGATGGTCGTGTCCGCGAAAAAGAAGCCCTCCAAGGCGGGCGCCAAGAAAAAACCCCAAGGCAAGGGCCCCAAGCCGGCCAAGAAGGCGGCCAAGAAGGCGCCCAAGGTCTCGAGGGAAGAACTGGGGAGGCGGGCCGCCTCGGAGGTCCTCAAGCTTCGGGCTCTCCTCAAAGAAGTGGGGAGCGCGGTCTTGGACCGCCTGGACGGCGAGGCCGGAGCCCTGGGCCTCTTCCTCAGGGGAGACGCCCTTCCGGGAGAGACGCCGGTTCTGCCCAGCGCCAGGGTCCTGAACGCCATGCTCGCGTGCTTCGCCACCCTCAAGGTCAAGCCCAAGAAAGGCCGCGTCAAGGACCTGGACCGCATCGAGGGCCTGATGAAGCAGCTCGCGGGGAAGATGCCCCCGGGGGCATGACCGGCCCGGGCGAAGCCCTCCACCAAGACCGGTAGCCCTCACCCGAGGTCCCCATGAAAGTCGCGTTCTTCTCCGACATCCACGCCAACTTCCCGGCCCTGTGCGCCGCCCTAGAAACCGCGTCGGGCCTGGGGGCGGAGGCCGTGGTGTGCGCCGGCGACCTGGCGAGCGGCGGCCCCCATCCCACGGAGGTGGTTCGCCTCCTCATGGGGCAGCGGGTCCCGGCCATCAGGGGCAACATCGACCGCCGCATCGTGAAGCTCGCCGCCGCACCCAAGAAGAAGAGGCCAAAGGGGAAAAAGTGGGCGGAAGCGGCCTGGTCCGTGTCGAGGCTCGGCGCGGGCGAGCTCCGGTGGCTTTCGGCCCTCCCCTCCGAACTCCGACTCACCTTTGCTGGGGTAGAGGCCCGGGTCGTCCATGGGAGCCCGCTCTCAGATACGGACTGCATCTACCCCAGCCTCACGCCCGCCGCCTTCGCCGCCAAGCTGGGAGAGGATCGCCCCGCCGTCCTGGTCTGCGGCCACTCCCACATCCCCTTCGCCCGGACGGTGGAGGGCGTCCTCGTGGTGAACTGCGGATCGGTGGGGCGTCCCTACGACGGAGACCCCCGGGGAAGCTTCGCCCTCTGCACCTTCGCCGGCCCAGCCGCGGCTTCGGCCCGGATCGTGCGCTTCGAATATCCCGTGGAGGCCGTGATCAAGGACCTCTCCGACCGCGGAGGCCCCAAGCTGGCCCCCCGTCTGTACCGGCAGGGCGTGAAGGCCTGAGGAGCAGGGACCGGCGTCGGGGCGAAACGCGGTCTTCGCGTGAGGCATTTTTGCACCGGGGCGGCAAGGTAGATTTCTGGGGAGCAGCGTTGGACATCCCTGCACCGGCCCGCTTTGTCGATCCGCACCGAAGGCCGCTCCGGCAGACGCTCCGCATGCTCGCCCAAGCGGGGTATTCGGGGACCATGGAGGGGAGCCGCCGCGCCGAGGACCTCTTCTTGGACACGCAGGGGGGGAAACTAGCGGCCGGCGGGGAGAGACTCAGGCTCCGCCGGGAGAGAGGCTCGTGGAGCTGGCGGTACGATCCCATCGCCGGGCCTTCGGCCGAAGCCCCGGCCCAGGCCTATTCGGGGCCATGGCCCCTGCGTGCGGGGGAGGGCAACCTGCCGGTTGGTGCGGCGGGGATCGTAGGCGGGAACGGGCTCTTCCCCGGCGCGTGGGTCCGCCTGGCAACCTCTTTCGCGGACCTCACTTCCCCGTCCGGGACCCGCCTGCGCCTGGTATCAGAAACACCAATCCTGGCGCGCGGCCCTTTCACCGATGAGCGCTCCCCCTTGAAGGTCACCCTCCTGACGGTCCGCCTCCTGGAGGGCGACCCCTCCGAGCTCCAGCACCTGGCCGCCTACCTCAGGGATTTCCTCCGCCTGGCCCCCGAGGAAAGGGACCTTTGCTCCATGGCCCTCGATGCCCTGGGGCGCCCCGAACCTGGGGGGCACCCGCCCGAAAGCCTGCGGGTCGGCCCCGAAAACACGCTTGCGGTGGTGGCGCGGAAGATCGTGTCCCAGCAAGCCATTAAAATGCGCGCCAACACCGAAGGGACCCGGTTGGACCTCGACCCCGAATACCTCCACGACCTGCGTGTAGCCACACGGCGGCTCCGCTCCGCCCTCAAGCTCCTGGGATCCGCGGTGGGTCGCAGGCGGACCGAATCCCTACGGCGAGAGATCTCCTGGATCGGGGGTCTCCTGGGCGAGGTGAGGGACCTGGACGTGTTCATGGGAAACCTCGCCACCCACGCGGGGCGCCTCGCGGAGGCGGGGCGCGTGACCAAACCCCTCGAAGAGGAGCTCGCGGCGCGCCGGAGGCCTGCCCTAGATGCCCTTGTCGCGGGGCTGCAGGGGCGGCGGTATGCCTCCCTCCTGGGGCGCCTGGAGACCCTCGGCGCCTCCCGCGCACCGGTCCATCCCAGAGGGTTCGCGGGAATCCCCGCCGAGGTGGCGGGGCCAACGTTCATCGGGAAGGCCTACAGGCGAGTCGTTCAGCAGGGGCGGACCGCGGTTTCGGCGCAGGAGCCCGCGGCCTTGCACCGGCTGAGGATCCTTTTCAAGCGGCTTCGCTATGCCAGCGAGTTCTTTGCCCCCGCCATGGGCGGGCGTTTGGACCCCCTCATCCGGGCCATGGTCAAATTCCAGGACTGCCTGGGGGAGCACCAGGACGCGGCGGTGGCGGCCCAGAAGATCGACACCCTCGCAAGGGAGATGGCGGCCGGTGGCTCCCTGCCCGTGGAAGCCCTTCTCGACCTGGGCTCCCTCATCCAGGTCCAGAGGGAGATAGCGATGGACCGGAGGGCCCGCCTGGCGGACCTGTGGAGGAAGTTCGACCGGGCCTCGGTCCGGCGCTGTCTGGCTGGGGACGGGGAGGTCGCCGGGGACACACCCTTGAAACCTTCGCCCCCGCCCAGGCGTAGAGCAAGCACATGAGCGTGCTGTCGGTCCAGGACATCCGCGTCCGCTACGGCTCCACCGAGGCCCTGAGAGGGGTGACCTTCGAGGTCCAGGCGGGAGCGGTGGGGCTCCTGGGCCCCAATGGCGCGGGCAAATCCACCCTCATCAAGGCCCTCCTCGGGCTCGTGCCCCTCGTCTCCGGCCGATTCAGCCTCATGGGACAGGACAGCCGGTCCCTGGGCCCCGCGCTCCGGGACCGCGTGGGATATGTCCCCGAGCGGGAAGGCCTGCGGCCCGGCATGAGCGGCGTCTCCTGGGTTGCCCTCCTTGGGGAACTTTCGGGGTTGCCCCGCGCCTTCGCCGTGGAGCGAGCCCACGAGGTGCTCCAGTACGTGGGCCTCGAGGAGAGCCGCTACCGCAACGTGGAAACCTTCTCCACGGGCATGCGCCAGCGCCTCAAGCTCGCCGCGGCCCTCGTCCACGACCCGACCCTCCTCCTCCTGGACGAACCCACCTCGGGCATGGACCCCGTGGGCCGGGAGGAGATGCTCGAACTCTGCCGGGATATCGTGAAGCAGGGCAAGACGGTTCTCCTTTCCACGCACATCCTCAAGGACGTGGAGGCCCTCTGCGCCCAGGTGGTCATCCTCCACCGGGGCCAGGTGCAGGCGGGGGTCTCCGTGGAGGACTGGACCCGCAGCGAGGCGCAGCACTTCATCGTCCAGTGGGAAGGGGACGGGAAGGGCGAGGCTTTCGCGTTGGCCTGCTCTCGCGCCGGGTGGACCGCCGAGGCTAGAAAGGACGGTCTCTTCAAGCTCGTCCTCCCCGCGGGCGAGAGCCCCCGGAGCGTCTTCCGCGTGGCCCGAGAGGCGGGGGGCGCGGTGAACCGTTTCGTCCGCGAGGAGACCTCCCTGGAGGAACTCTTCCTTTCGGCCCTCCAGAAGAACGGGGAGAACCATGCCGGTCTATGAGCAGGGCTACGAGGCCTACACGGGGCCGAGGTCGCCCCTGGGGCGCCGGTGGCTTCCCCTCTTCAGGGAGGAGGTCCTTCCGTATTTCAAGAAGCGGCGCTTCGTCTTCCTCCTCATCCTCGCCCTGGCGCCGTGGATGTACGGGGTCGCCCTCACCTTCCTGCACACCCAGCTCGGGGACGCGGACTGGGCCAAGGATCTCATCAAGCAGCTCCCCGTGGTGGACGAGAAGCTCGTGGCCACCCTCCTCACGAACGGCTACGACCTCTTCCTCCTGTTCATCGTGGCCATCTGGGTGGGGTCAGGTCTTGTGGCAAGGGACCGGAAGGACATGACCCTCGACGTGTTCCTCGGCAGGGCCGTGAGCTCCTTCCAGTATCTCTGGGCCAAGGGGGCGGCCCTGGGGGTCTTCCTCCTCCTCTTCTCCCTCCTGCCCACCGTCGTCCTCGTGCTGTTCCAGGTGGGTCTCACGGGCGACGCGGCGTGGATCTTCGTCCACGCGCGGGTCCTCTGGGGGACCCTCCTCTACACCGTGGTGGGCCCTGGCTCCCTCGTGCTGGCCATGCTGGCCCTGTCGTCCCTGGCCCGGTCCCCTCGTGTGGTGGGGCTCGCCTTCATC
>JAKAJA010000074.1 GCA_021814085.1 Acidobacteriota bacterium
TGAAAACGAGAAGGGTTCCCGAAGCCCCGGCGAGGGATGTGCCGAGGGCGCCCCAGGGGAGAGCGGGCAACTCGTAATCGGCCATGGGGGAAGGCAGGAGGGGCGTCACGGCCTTCCCTTTGAAGCCCAGGATCTCGGCCGTCCTGTCCAGGCCGTCCGGCCACTTGGAAGCGAAGGGCGAGACGAAGAGGGCCAGCCCGAGGGCGACCAGGGTGCCGTAGGCCAGGACCGCGCCATAAGCGGGGACCGCCCTTTCCTCCGCCTCAGGCAGCACAAGCTCGGGGCGGGTGCGGGCGATGGCCCCGAGCACGAGGCCCGTGATGAGCGCCTCGCCCACGCCGATGAGCACGTGGACGCTCGCCATCGCCGGGAGGCCCACGGACCAGCCCACGGTGTGGGAGACCGCCAGCTCGCCCGCGCAAGCCACCGCCGCGAGGACCGTGCTGCACCAGGCGGCAAAGGTGGCCGCCAGGATCCGCCCGAAGAGTCCCTTGACCACCCGGCTTACGGCATAGTAAATAGCCCAGCCGCCCACTCCGCCCAGGATGCCCATATTGAAGATGTTGGCCCCGAGGGCCGAGATGCCCCCGTCGGCGAACATGAGGCACTGCACGATGAGGACGGAGGAGAGGACGATGACCGCGGCGCTCGGCCCGAGCAGAACCGCCACGAGGACCGCGCCGACCATGTGGCCGGAAGTGCCCCCCGCCACGGGGAAGTTGATCAGCTGGGCGGCGAAGACGAAGGCCGCCGACAGCCCCAGGAGGGGCACCCGGCGCGGTGGAAGGTGAAGTCGGGCCTGACGCAGGGCAAGGCCCAATCCCGCGGCGGCCAGGGCTCCCGTGGCGATAGCGGTCTTGGTGTCCAGGAACCCGTCGGGAATGTGCATCCCTCGCCCCCAAAGCGCAACCCCAGCGCTTTTGAAGGGCAGATTTTAGCACGGGGCGGCGGTGAGGCAGGGACAGGGCACAGAGGCAGGGGGCAGGAGGCAGGAGGCAGGAGGCAGGGGGCAGGAGGCAGGGGACAAGGGAACTGAGAACTGAGAACTGAGAACGAAAGTATCTCCCCGCTCCCTGCTCCTGTGCAGAGACGAAAGGCGGCGCGGTCTCTGCCCTATGTCGGTCGGGGCTACTGCTGGTCGATGGTGTACTTGACCCCGAGCTGTTCGCACACCCGTTTGACCGCGTCGAGGACGATCGAGGTGCCGCTCGGGGCTCCCGGGCCGCCCGCCGAAGCGATGAGAAGCTGGGACAGGTGGTCTCCCATCTCCGTGATCCTGATGCCGGCCGTGTGCTCGCCGTCGGTGAACTCGATGGTCCGCTGGGTGTCGTCCTTCCGGGTGATTGTCATCTTGGGATTCTTCTGGAGGAGAGAGACGGCCGTGCTGTAGACCTTCCCGGCCTCCGCGTCGAGGAACACCGTGGCCACGTCGTAGCCCGCGTTCTTGGGACTCTGCCCCTGCGTGAGGGTGGAGATCTTCCCAACGACCTTGCGGCCCACGGCGACCCACTGGGCGCTCGCGGCCGTGGAGAGAAACAAGAAGATGAGGCAGAGCAGAAACGCGGGACAAGGCGATCGTCTCTTCAAATTATCCTCCTCGCTATGGAGAGCGCGTGCTCTCTATTTATTCGCCGTCAACCCTGGCCGCCTGCTAGAGCAGCCTCTCAGGACTTTCTGAAGTTTTCGACGTCCTTCTCTTTCCAGAAGGTGAGGGTCTTGGAGTGCACGCTGTTGACGACGGCCATGAGAAGGGCCGTGGACCAGGCGCACATGAGGATGCCCACGAGGGCCTCGAAGCTGCCGAACACCCGCCAGGTCGGTGGAGGGACCACGTCACCGAACCCCACGGTGGTATACGTCACGAGGGAGAAGTAGAGCGAGGTTTCGAAGGTGGGGAAGATCTGACCCAGCCAGTAAAATGAGGCCCAAACCGCGATTTCAAGGATGTGAAGCATGACGAGGGTCCCCACGACCCAGGTGAGGCTCAGGGTGTTGACCACGATGCCTCCGTGCTTCTCCCAGTACGGCTTGTACTTGTAGAGCATCCTCAGGAACGCGACCGTCCCAACGCCGTGTATAAACACGGTCGCCATGATGAGTATCAGCCCCTGGAACAGCCGTGCCAGAAGGATGAGATTCATTCGAGCGCCTTTCCCCTCCCCGAGTTCGATCTTGCCCTGCTTCAATTATAGCCGAAAAGCCGCTCGCGAAAACAGAAACGCCTTCCACGAGGTTCGCCCCGGCCAGGGAGGATCATGGACATGGAAACTGCGAGGTTGCATACTGACAAAAGGGGAGATTATCCTGAGCCAACATGCCCGTGGCCAGCGGATGGGACGAGGGATATTGAACTCCGTCCCTAACAGAAAAGAAGGAGGTAAGTGCATGCGAACTTCGCCAAAGGCAACCTCGGCCCTGCTCATGGCCGGGGTCGTGTTGCTCCTGGCCTGGGCTCCGGCCCTTGCCCAGGAGGCCAAGACCTTCACTCAGGCCCAGCTCGACCAGATGGTCGGCCCCATCGCCCTCTATCCCGACGCCCTCCTTGCCCAGGTGCTCATGGCCTGCACCTATCCGCTCGAGGTCGTGGAGGCGGACCGCTGGATCAAGGCCAATCCGAGTCTCAAGGGGAAGGCCCTGGACGACGCCCTCGCCAAGCAGACCTGGGACCCGAGCGTCATCTCCCTCTGCCAGACGCCCCAACTGCTGGATCGGATGTCCAACAACCTCGACTGGACGCAGGACCTGGGCAACGCCTTCCTCGCCCAGCAGGCCGACGTCATGGCTACCGCCCAGAAGCTCCGGAACGAGGCCTACAAGGCGGGCAACCTCAAGACCTCCGCGCAGCAGACGGTGGTCGTGGAGAAAGAGACCATCGTCATCCAGCCCGCCAGCCCCCAGGTCGTCTACGTGCCGTCCTATGACCCCGCCTACGTGTACGGTCCTTACTGGGCCTACCCCGCTCCCATATACCCCGCGTGGTACGCGCCCTGGCCCGGCTCCGCCTTCGTCAGGGGCATGGCCTGGGGTGCCGGCTTCGCCATCGGGGCCTCCATGTTCGGAGGGTGCAACTGGCACGGCGGCAACGTCTACGTGAACAACAACGTTTTCGTCAACAACAACATCTATCACAACACCAACATCAATAATAATTACAACCGGAACAACAACTACAACAAGAACCAGAACTGGAACCACAACCCCGAGCACCGGGGCAACGTTAACTACGGCAACCAGCAGATGAACCAGAAGTACAACAAGTCGGGGCAGGGCGGCGCATCGAGAGACGCCGCCAGGGGCTACGACCGGCCCGGCCAAGGTGGTTCGGGAACGCGCGATGTGACGAGGCCGGGCCAGGGCGGCTCGGGAACCCGCCAGCCCGACCGTGCCACCACGGGCCAGAAGCAGAGCGCCATGGGCGGCTACGGCAACGGGGGCGCCGAGAAGCAGGCGAGCACGCGCGGAGCCCAGAGCCGGAACAAGCCCAACAGCGGCATGAGCGGTTCTTACGGGGGCGGGCAGAAGGGCGGCGGCGCGAGCAAGTCGGGCGGCGGACGTTCGTCGGGCGGCGGCCAAAAAGGCGGCGGCGGAAGGAGGCGCTGAGCCATGCGCCTCCCCAGGGTGGCCGCGATCATCCGCGACCAAAACGCGATTGCCGGTAGCCTGTCGAAGGAGATTAGGACCATGCGATCAAACACCAAGTCAGCTCTTATGCGAGGGACTCTCCCGTTCCTCGCCTTTTCCCTGCTCCTCTGGGGCTCCCTGTCTTTATGGGCTGCCGCCCCTCCTCAGAAGGCCTTCCCCTCGGCCGATGCCGCATGGAAAACCTTCATCGCCGCCGTCGAGCAAAAAGACACCCCGACCCTGAAAGCCATCCTCGGGCCAGGCTCCGGCGACCTCCTCTCGTCGGGCGACCCCGTGGAAGACGCCAATGCCGGCGAACGGTTCCTGGCGGCGGCCAAGGAGAAGACATCCCTCGTTCCCCTAAGCGACGGCCGGATGGCCGCCATCCTGGGGAAGGAGGACTGGCCCTTCCCCATTCCCATGGTGAAAGGGGCGCAGGGATGGACCTTCGACTCCGCCGCCGGAGCGGAGGAGCTCGTGAACCGCCGGATCGGCAAGAACGAGCTCAATACCATCACGGCCATGCACACCTTCGTGGACGTCCAGGCGGAGTTCGCGGCCGCCCACAAGGAGCCCCACTACGCCCAGAAATTCTTCAGCACCGAGGGCACCCACGACGGCCTCTACTGGAAGGCCAAGAAGGGCGAACCGGAGAGCCCCTTGGGGCCCCTGGCCGCCGAGGCCGAGGCGGAGGGCTACAAGAAATCCGAGCCCGGCAGCGCGCCCAAGCCCTTCCACGGCTATTTCTTCAAGATCCTCATAGCCCAGGGCCCAGACGCGCCCGGGGGAGAGAAGTCCTACATCAACAAGGAAGGCCAGATGACGGGCGGGTTCGCCCTCGTGGCCTGGCCCGCCAACTACGGCGCGAGCGGCATCATGACCTTCATCGTGAACAAGCAGGGGATCGTGTTCCAACGCGACCTGGGTGAGAAGACCGAGGAGACGGTCGCCGCCATGGCGGCGTACAATCCCGGGCCAAACTGGATGCCCGTCAAGGACTGACCTTCGTCACAGGAATGGGGGAAAAACGGCCCGGGCTTGTCCCGGGCCGTATCATTTTTCAGGCGGGCCTCGCCCGGCTGCTCCGCACGATCAAGAAAACCATGGTTACAAAGGCGACGAAGGCGATCACGGCCAGCACGGGGATGAGGACGGCGAGGAAGGAGAGGGCCGTGGAGGACAAGGTCTCTGCGGTGGCGACGAAGGCGTTCCCGAACCCGAGGGTGAGGAGGGACGAGGCGGCCCGGGCCTTCACGGTGAGGACCTGCACCAACCCCGCGGCGCCTCCCCCGGCGATGACGGCGAGGGACCACTTGAGGAGGGGGCTCACGTCCGTGACGCAGGAGGCCGTGATGACGATGCCCGCCACGATGGCGATGGGGGTGGCCGCCGTGTCCAACAGGTTGTCCACCCAGGGGATGTAGTACGCGGCGATCTCGATGGCCGTTGCCACGGCGAAGGCCGTGAGGGCGGGCCACGTCCCTATCCAGTGGAAGCCGGGAGCCAGGGTCATGTGTCCCGAGAGGGCCGCCACGCTCAGCACGAGGGGCGGCACGAAGACCCGGAACCCGCACGCCGCCGCCAGCCCGATCCCGATCGCCGCCCCGAGAACCCATTCCATCGCAATTACCTCAATGACATCTGACCACAGAGACACAGAGGACACCGAGAAGAGACGAAGACCGTTCTTTCACTTGAAGAAACCTTCTTCTTTGCTTCCTCTGTGCTCTCCGTGCCTCTGTGGTAAAGCTTCTCTTTTCGCCCGTGGGCGCTAGAAAACGCTGGTCTCGCGGTACTCGCCGAACACCTCCTTCATGGCGTTGCTCGTCTCCTCCACGGTGCAGTACGCCCGCACGCAGTCGAGGATGGCGGGCATGAGGTTCTCCTCGGTCCGGCACTTGGCCGTGAGGGCGTTGAGTGTGGATGTCACGGCCTTCCCGTCGCGGGTCCGCTTGACCTCGGCGAGGCGGGCCTTCTGCTTCTCCTCCACTTCGTGGGATATCTTGAGGAGGGGGATGGAGGTCTCCTCGGGCATGGTGTACTTGTTGAGCCCCACGATGGTCTTGGCCCCCGACTCCACCTGCTTCTGGTAGCGGTACGCCGCCTCGGCGATCTCCCGCTGGGGGTATCCCCTCTCGATGGCCTTGATGATGCCCCCCATCTCGTCGATCTTGTTGATGTAGGCCATGGCCTGCTTTTCCATCTCGTTCGTCAGGCTCTCCACGAAGTAGGAGCCCGCCAGGGGGTCGATGGTGTTCGCGGCGCCGCTCTCCTCGGCGATGATCTGCTGGGTGCGCAGGGCGACGGTGACGGCCTGCTCGCTGGGGAGGCAGAGGGTCTCGTCCATGGAGTCGGTGTGGAGGCTCTGGCACCCGCCCAGGACCGCCGCGAGGGCCTGTATCGTGACCCGGACGACGTTGTTGACGGGCTGCTGCGCCGTGAGGGAGCACCCCGCCGTCTGCACGTGGGTGCGCAGCATCCAGGAGCGCGGGTCCTCCGCGCCGAAGCGCTCGCGCAGCTGGCGGGCCCAGACGCGCCGGGCCGCGCGGAGCTTGGCGATCTCCTCGAAGAAATCGTTGTGGGAGTTGAAGAAGTAGCTCAGGCGCGGGGCGAAGTCGTCCACGTCCATGCCCCGGGCCATGCCTGCCTGCACGTAACCGATGCCGTCGGCGAGGGTGAAGGCCAGCTCCTGGGCCGCCGTGCTCCCCGCCTCGCGGATGTGGTAGCCACTGATGGAGATGGTGTTCCACTGGGGCACGTGCTCAGCGGAGAACTCCATGGTGTCCACGATGAGGCGGACGCTCGGCTCGGGGGGATAGATCCACTCCTTCTGGGCGATGTACTCCTTGAAGATGTCGTTCTGGATCGTCCCCCGCAGCTTGCGCAGGGGCACGCCCTGCTTCTCCGCCACCGCCAGGTACATGGCGTAGACCACTGCGGCGGGGGCGTTGATGGTCATGGAAGTGGAGACGTCCGCGAGGGGAATGCCGTCGAAGAGGATCTCCATGTCCCGAAGGGTGGCGACGGCCACGCCCTCTTTACCCACTTCGCCGTCGGCCAGGGGGCTGTCGCTGTCCTTGCCCATGAGGGTGGGGAGGTCGAAGGCCGTGGAGAGGCCCGTCTGGCCCTGGTTCAGGAGGTACTTGAAGCGGGCGTTCGTATCCTCGGCCGTGCCCATCCCCGCGAACATGCGCATGGTCCAGAAGCGTCCCCGGTACATGGTGGGCTGCACGCCCCTCGTGTAGGGGTACTCACCGGGCCAGCCGATGTCCCGGTCGAAGTCGGTCCCCTCCATGTCCTCGGGGCAATAGAGGCGCTCGATGGGCAGGGAGGAGACGGTGGAGAATTCCACGTCGCGCTCGGGGTGCTTCTTCTCGTGCGGGTCCAGCGTCCGCGCTTCCCACTCGCGCCGGGGGCTTTTCTTGTCGGAACCGTCCATCCGCATGCTCCTCTCGTCAGGCAGTGCGCGCGGTAAGGCCCGCCCGCTTATGCGTTTATATTGACACCAAGGGTGCCGGAGATGGAAGGGAGAAGGACCGGGAACGCGCCATAATGGCACAGCCCTATTCTGTCATTGTGACCCATGGCGAACCGGAACGGTTCCCCCGTCAGAGAGTCAAAGCCTTATGGCGCCTGAGTTCTGTCCTCCAAGCCTGACTTGGCATCACGCTTGCTTCGTATGGGCCTGTGTGAAGGAGGAGCCGAGATGAACAACAAGACGATGGCTGCCACGGCCGACCTCCTGCCTCCGGCTGATCCAGCCCAGGAGCATCCCGCTTAGCCCCCAACTTCCCTGAACCCCTTCTCTTCCCACCCCTCGGGCCCGCCGTCCCCACGGCGGGCCCACCTCCTTTTATCCAAGAGGGAGGCTCCGCCCCCCTCTTGGCGCTCCGCTCGGCATGCGCCTCGCTCCGCTGAACTCCTCGGGGATAGGCTGCGCCTAAGCGCGGGCAAAGCCCGGCGCACGGCGCGTTTATTGGGTATGCCCCCGCCAGTCCCGGGCCACCTGCGGTGTCAGCCGCGCCCCTCGCGTCCTCAACGTACGAGCAAAGTACGCCTGCGGCGCTCGGGGCGCGGCTTCCTTGCATCTGGCCCGGTCCGGGCGGGAGGCGTTTCTCTTAAGGTATGCCCCC
>JAKAJA010000075.1 GCA_021814085.1 Acidobacteriota bacterium
ATCCCTCGCTTCCTCGCCAGAGGCTCTGGCCACGGGAAGGCTCTCGGCGCGTTGCTCCCTGGGCCGGAGCAGGTTCGAGGAGGCCCGAGGCAGGCGTGCTGGAGGGCACGTGGCCGAGGGCCGACATGGAAGATGCCCGGCCCAGGGGCAACCCGGAGGGACGCCGCGGCCTGGGCGCACGGCGGCGTCGCGGCTCGTCGCTGATGCCCCCCGCATCGTCCTCCTCGCCGCTCCTTGCCGTGCATCCCAGGGCGCAGGCGTCGCGCCAGAGATCTTCCCGCGGTCAGAGCCTTTCATCCCGGCCAGCCTCCGTCGCGACCATATCCTATTTTACGGATAGGCCCTTAATGGGTTGGACCGGAGGCTCGGTGGTCGGTTCCCTTGCCATGAAAAGCAGGAGGGCGGGGATGTCTCCCCGCCCTCTGAGTGTCTTGATTGTGTCCTTCCTGCTCCCTGCTCCCTGCTCCCCGCTCCCGGCTAGATGAACAGGGGCGCGAGGACCAGGGTGATGGTGGAAAGGAGCTTGATGAGCACGTGGAGCGACGGCCCAGCGGTGTCCTTGAAGGGGTCACCCACGGTGTCGCCCACCACGGCCGCGCCGTGGGTCGGGTTCTTGACCTTGTTGCCGTCCTTGTCCGTGAGGTATTTGCCGCCGTGGGCGCCCATCTCGATGTACTTCTTGGCGTTATCCCATGCGCCGCCGCCGTTGTTGAGGAAGAGGGCGGTCAGGATACCCACGATGGTCGCCACCATCAGGAATCCGGCGACCGATTCGGCGGCGATGAGCGGGTCCGCCTCCGAGGCGAAGGCATACTTGAAGATCAGGCCCACGGCGATGGGCGTGGCCACCACCAGGATGCCGGGGGCCACCATCTTGCGCAGCGCCGACTTGGTCACGATGTCCACGCAGGCGCCGTAGTCCGGCTTGAAGTCCTTCGGGAACTGGATCATGTCGTTGACCCGGGGCAGCTTGGCGTACTGGCGCCGCACCTCGGCGATGATCGCCTGGGCCGCCGAGCCCACGGCGCGGATGGCCATGGCCGAGAACAGGAACACGAGCGCCGCCCCGAGCAGGCCGCCCACGAACACCACGGGATTGGCCAGGTTCACGGTCATCAGGGGCTTGCCCGCGTACTGCCCCACTTCGTCCATGTAGGCCTGGAACAGCAGAAACGCGGCGAGGCCCGCGGAGCCGATGGCGTACCCCTTGGTCAGGGCCTTGGTCGTGTTGCCCACGGCGTCCAGGCGGTCCGTCTTCTTGCGGATCTCCTCGGGCTGCTCGGACATCTCCACGATGCCCCCCGCGTTGTCCGTGATGGGGCCGAAGGTGTCCATGGCCAGAATGTAGGCCGCCGTGGCCAGCATCCCCATGGTGGCCACCGCCGTGCCGAAGAGACCGCCGTTGATGTTGCTTCCGGCGGGGAAGGCGGCCATGCCCACGTAGTAGGAGCCCAGGAGGGCGGCGGACATGGTGAGGGCGGGCATCCAGACGCACTCGAACCCCACCCCGATGCCGGCGATGATGTTCGTGGCCGGGCCGGTCTTGGACGCCTCGGCTATGGACTGCACGGGCCGGAACTTGTACTCCGTGTAGTACTGGGTGATGTACACGAAGGCCACCGACGTCAGCACCCCCAGGATGCCGCAGATGAAGTAGTGCCACCAGGCGTCGGGCGCCTTCTCCGTGTAGAGCAGCCACCGGGTGGCTCCTCCGAAGGCCGCCATGGCCAGGATCGCCGTCACGTAGTAGCCCCGGTTCAGGGCCTGCATGGGGTCCATCTTCTCTTCCTTGTCCATGTGGACCCACATAATGCCGACGATGGACGCGATGATCCCGAAGGCGCGCGCCACGAGGGGGAACATCATGACCCCCACGATGCCCATGGAGAAGCCCATGCTGGCCTTGTCGGCGGCTAAAGCCAGGGAGCCCGCCAGGATCATGGCGCCGATGTTCTCGGCGGCGGTGGATTCGAAGAGGTCCGCTCCGCGGCCAGCGCAGTCGCCCACGTTGTCGCCCACCAGGTCCGCGATGACCGCGGGGTTCCGGGGGTCGTCCTCGGGGATGCCCGCTTCAACCTTCCCCACCAGGTCGGCGCCCACGTCCGCCGCCTTGGTGTAGATCCCGCCGCCCAGCTGGGCGAAGAGGGCCACGAAGGATGCCCCGAATCCGTACCCCACGATGAGCAGCGGAATCTTGGTCTCCTCCACGCCGCCCACGGCGCTCACGAGGCCGAAAAGCCCCGCCACGCCCAGGAGGGACATGGCCACCACCAGCAGGCCCGACACGGCGCCGCCGCGCAAGGCGATGCGCAGCGCGTCGTTGAGGCTGGTGAGGGCCGCCGTCGCCGTCCGGATGTTGGACCGGATGGACACCCACATCCCCACGTAACCGGCGAACACCGAGCACAGGGCGCCCAGCACGAAGGACAGGGTGATCCACGTGGCCAGCTGCATCGAGCTGCCAACCGGATCGAATGGGCGGTGGCTTCGCACGAAGCCGTACCCCACGAAGAGTATGGCCGCCACGAGCACCGCGAGCATGAGAATCGTGCGGTTCTGCCTCCGCAGAAACGCCTCCGCCCCCTCCTTGATGGCGTCGGAGATGGCGCGCATCTTCTCCGACCCCGTGCTCTTCCCCATCACCCACCGCGCCAGGTACCCCGCGAAGGCCAAGCCCAAAACGCTAATCCCCAGTACAAGTGCGATCAACAACCCAGAACCTTGCATCATCGATCTCCTCCCGTCAGAAGGTGCCCGTTCCAAAGCGCAAGGGAGGGCTTGCAAAAGTCCTCCCCCGGGTGAAAAGTCAGGATGATGGTGCCTGCCCCGTCGGGCGGCAGAAAAACTGTAGCACAAATGGGCGGAAAGAGCGAGGGAGGGCTCGATAGCCCTCCCATCTGATGACGTCCAGAGAATCCCCCGCGGGGAAGAACAGTGCCTCTAGTTCAGAACGAAGCCGATCGTCTCGACCCTGCCCGGGCCCCGGGCCACGTCCAGCGCCTTCACGACCATATCGTACGTCGCCTTGTCCTCGGCATCGACGAAAAGGATCTTGTCGGCGCGCGTCGCGTAGATGGCTCCGAGTTTCTCGCCCAAGTCGGCCATGGTCACCGGCTGCTTGTTGATGGCCATGTTCCCGTTGGCGTCGATCTGGAGGACGATGGCCGTGCTCGGCGCGCTGCTCGTCGTCTCGGCCTTCTGCGGGACCTGCGTGGAGAAGCCCTTCTGCAGGATGGGCGTGATGACCATGAAGATGATCAGGAGCACCAGCAGGACGTCCACCAAGGGCGTGATGTTGATGTCCGATTTGGGCCCGCCTCCACTGCCTACACTCATACTCATGACAGGCCTCCTCGCTACTTCTTGCCCGAGATGGCACCCGCGGCGTTGCCCGCCACGACGTTGCCCTTCTCGTCCACGTGCTGGGCCACCAGCCCGACGTTCTTGAAGCCCACCGACTGGATGACCTTCAGGACGTTCTTCACATCCACGAACTGCACGCGCTTGTCCCCCTTGATGTAGATGGCCTTACCGGGGTTGCGCTGGTAGGCCTCTTGCAAGTCGTCGTGCAGCACGTCCGAGGGGACCCATTTCTCGCCGTAGTAGACCTTCACCCCATCCGCGTTGGACTGGACGGTGATGTAGATGTTGGACTCCTTCTCGTCCTGCGTCTCGGGGTTGCGCACGGTGGGCAGTTGGACGGGCACGCCCTTCTGCAGCAGGGGTGTGACCACCATGAAGATGATCAGCAGGACCAGGCAGACGTCGCAGAAAGGGGTGACATTGATGTCATTCTTCAACCCCCCGCTACCGCCTACAGCCATACCCATTGTGACCTCCTGAGGTTACTTTTCCTCGATGCCCGTCGTCTTGATGAAGTGGTCGATGAGCTCCGAGGAAGCGTTGGCCATCTCAACATCCAGCAGGTCGATCTTGTTCTGGAAGTAGTTGTAGAACCAGACCGCGGGAATGGCCACGAAAAGGCCGAAAGCCGTCGTCACGAGGGCCTCGGCGATACCGCCGGCCACGGCGCCGATGCCGCCCGACCCGGTGGTGGCCATGCCCTTGAACGCGTTGATGATGCCGACGACCGTTCCGAACAGACCCACGAAGGGGGCCGTGGCGCCGATGGTGGCCAGGGAGCCCATGCCCTTCTTCATCTCGGCGTTGGTCTTGGCGGTGGCGCGCTCGATGGCCCGCTTGGCGGCCGCGATCACGTTGTAACCGCCCGTGGAGTCGGCCTTGAACTCGAGCAGGCCGGCGGAGAAGACCTTGGCGAGGTGGCTGCTCTTGTACTGCTTGGCCAGGTTGATGCAGTCGTCAAGCTTGTTCTGCTTGAGGAGGTTGCCTACCTTCGTCACGAAGAGAAGGGACTGCTTCTTGGCCGCCCGGAACAGCAGGAAGCGGTCGATGAAGACCCAGATGGACAAGAGGGACATAAACAGCAGCCCAATTGTGACGGTCCGGGCCAAGAAACCCATCGAACTCCAAAGTCCCTGGATGGAAAGATCCATTGCTCAACTCCTTTCTGAACAGTTCAAGAGCACTCAGTGCTGCGCGGTGAAGTTAAAGTTAAGAATCCAAAAGACCGAGACGGTTTGGCCCGCTTCCGTAGTCGGCGGCGAGAACCTGAACTTCTTGGCTGCCTCGAGGGCCGCCTGGTTGAAAATGGGGTTCGCGGACTGGAGGATGCGTGCGTTTTCCACTTCTCCGCGCTCGTTGATGATGATCTCGACGGTGACCCTGCCCGAGAGCCCCATGGCCTGCGCCGCTGGAGGGTAGACGGGCATGGCCCTGGAGATTTCCTTGGGCGGACGGATCGAACCCATGGGGAGGATCCGCCGGTCCGCCTGACCCGTGGCGCCACCGATGACGCCGCCGAGGACGCCGCCTTCGACGCCGCCTTCAACGCCGCCCTCTACGCCGCCCTCGCCGCCTCCCGAATTGAGGTTGTTCATGGGGATGATCTTGTCGGGGACCACGGTGGGGGCCACGAGCTTGTTCGGGTCCATGGGCGCGGGCGCCGTAACGGTCTTGGCCGGCGGTGCCTTGGGCGGTGGCGGTGGTGGCGGTGGCGGCGGCGGCGGGGCCGCCGTGAAGAAGGAGACGATGATGGGTGGCGGATCGAGGTTCTCCACCGCGTAGATGTTGTAGACGATCAGCGACCCGATGAGGATCACGTGGATCGCCACCGCGATGGGGAACGTGGCCATCTTCCTCAGCGTCGGCTTTTCTTTCTTTGTTTCGACCAACGAGTCTTCAAACATTAGGGCACCCCGTTACTTTGAAGGGCCGGAGGCCGGCGCCTGAGTGGTCGGAGCGTTCTGAGACTGCTGCTGGGCCTTGCGGATGGCCAAGGCCTTGTCTTTTTCCTGATCCGCCAGCTTCAAGAACTCGTCCGCCTGGGCCAGGTACTCCTTGGCTTTCTTGCGGTCTTTCTCGTTCGCCGCGGCATTCTTGGCCAGTTCGGCCTTCTGTCGGTAGAGGAGGTTCACGAAGAGGTGTCCGTTGAAGTTGTTGGGGTCGAGCTTGAGGGCCGTTTCGAGGGCCTTCATGCCGCGATCCACGATCACCGCGCGCTGCGCGTCCGCGTCTTCCTTATTGTAGGAACGGTTCCAGCAGAGGGCGCCGATGTAGAGGTAGCCGCTCGGGTCGTTGGGCGTGAGGGCAGCCTTCTTCTCCGAATACTCCAGGGATTTCGTGGAGTCGCCCTTCCTGGCGTACATCATGGAGAGGGTCTGCAGGAGACGCGGGTCGGTGGGGTTCTCCTTCAGGGCCGCCTCGTAATACCTGATGCCGTCGTCCAGCCTGTTCTGGTTCACGTAAAGGTTGATGATGTAGTCCTGGATCTGATCGTCCTTCTGGCCCTCGCGCTTGAGCACGTCGAGGTATTTGCCGAAGGCGTCCAGGGCGTTTGTGGTGGCTTCCACGTCTTTGGGCTGCTTGGAACCCGGCTCGATGAGCTGCCAGTAGCAGAAGCCCAGGTACTTCCAGTTTTCAGCCCTGTTGGGGTTGAAGGCGAGGGCCTGCTTGTAGAAAGTGGCCGCCTCCGCGAACCTCCCGGCCTTGTAGGCCTTGGCCGCGTCCTTCATTGCGATGTGCTCGTTGAGGGACGAACAACCCGTCGCCAGGGTGAGCAGGAACAAAGCCGCGAGGAGCCCCGCTATCCCGCTCTTCCAAACCCGCCCAGTGAAATGGCCCGAACGCATCGCTTTGGCCTCCAAGATGGATCCCCTCAGAAGGGATGAGAACCTTGACCCCGTCGCTTCCCGTGCAGGTGGACCGAACGCCCCTCGCTCGATCGACTTGTGGGGGTTCTGGGCTTGGCCGGCCCGGCACACCGGAAGCTGCCTAGTCGCTCCAGGCCGCGAAAATGATGCGGCCGTTCTTCGCACTCTACCCTGGGACCGCGTGTCGGGTTTCTCGGCACCCAGTCAGCAATAAGACCATAACCCAGGGATTTGCGCAAGGGGTTGGGCCCTCTTTCTCGGAGTGGGTGGCCTGCCCCAGTCAGCAGGCTGCCAGCCCGGTCAAGACCTCCTATGGAATCCACGGCTCCTCCTTTCCAACTGGCTTAGACCGGTGCCGCACCCACCGGTTCCAAAACGCTCATGGTATGTTTGGCCTTCCCCCCTCCTGGGCAAATAATGGTGGGGAGGCCGGCGTTTAGAAATCTGGAGCGTCCATGACCAGAGATTCCCCGCCCCAGGGGACCTACACCGAAGATATGGCCCACCGGGCCGTGTACAGCCGCGCGGCCTGCATCTACACCCGTTGGCCCACGGGGGTCGTCTACCCGAGGGCAGGGGAGGACCTGGCCTGGGCGCTGGCCCTCGGGTCGGAGCGGCATATCCCTCTCACCCTGCGCGGGGGAGGGTCCGGCTTGGCCGGGCAGACAGTGGGCGAGGGCTTGGTGGCGGACGTGTCCCGCTGGATGAACCGCATCAAGTTGGTAGATCCCGCCGGCCGGACGGCCATCGTCGAGCCGGGGGTCGTCCTCTCCGACCTGAACCGCCAGGCGGGACAATTCGGGCTGCGGTTCTCCCCGGACCCGTCGAGCCAGGACTTCTGCACCATCGGGGGAATGCTGGCCAACAATTCCAAGGGCGCCCGCTCCGTCAAGTACGGGCCCACGGTAGACCACGTTCTCTCCCTCGACATGCTCCTCGCCGACGGTGCGCACGTGACCCTCGACAGGGGGTTCCGCTTCCCGGGAGAATATCCCCATCACGCCCTCCAGGCGGCCGCCCAGGCCATCCTCGACCAGCGGGACGCCATCCTCACCAGGTGGCCCCGGACGAGGGCCAACGCGTCGGGGTACAACCTCAAGGGCTGCCTCGGAGAGGAACCCGGGAAAGTGGACCTCATCCCACTGTTCATCGGCTCCGAGGGGACCTTGGGCATATTTCTCGAAGCCAGGCTGGCGCTCGAACCCATTCCGAGCCACCAGAGCTTGGCCATGCTGGGGTTCGGGGATACGGCCTCGGCGGGAAATGCGGTCCTGGACCTTCTTCCCCTGGCGCCCTCCGCCTGTGAGATCCTGGACAACACGTTCCTGGACATCATCCGCCGTGGGCTGGGCGCCTTCCCCATGCCTGTGGAGGACGCCGTGCGGACCATCCTCCTCGTGGAGAGCGACGGCACTTCCCGCGAGGAGTCGGAGGCGGCCATGGATGCCCTCGTGGCGGCCGCGGGGGCGCACCGGCCCGTGAGCGTCCGCAGGGCGGCCAGCCCCGCC
>JAKAJA010000076.1 GCA_021814085.1 Acidobacteriota bacterium
CGTCCCCAAGAAGGAGAAGGACTTGGAGGAGGGGGCCAAGCTCGGGGCCGTGATGGCCGAGGCGACCCTCTTCGCGCGCACCCTCGTGAGCGAACCCTCCAACGTCCTCACCCCCGAGCGCATGGCCGAGGAGGCCAAGAGAGTGGCCAAGGAGGGTGGGCTGGAGATCAAAGTGTACGGCCCCAAGGAGTGCGAGAAGATGGGCATGGGGGCCTATCTGGCCGTGGCCAAGGGCTCCGCGCACGAGGCCCGCTTCATCCACCTGAGCTATAGGCCCAAGGGCGCCAAATTCCATCTGGGCATCGTGGGGAAGGGCCTCACCTTCGACTCGGGCGGCCTCTCCATCAAGCCCGCCGATGGCATGGGCGCCATGAAGAGCGACATGTCCGGCTCCGCCGCGGTCCTCGGGGCCATGAAGGCCATCGCCGCCCTCAAGCCCAAGGTGGCCGTGGATGCCGTCATGGCCATGGCGGAGAATATGCCCGACGGGGCTGCCTACCGCCCCGGCGATGTGCTCAAGGCCATGAACGGGAAGACCATCGAGGTCCTCAACACGGACGCCGAGGGGCGCCTCACGCTCGCGGACGCCCTCACGTACGTCCAGAAGCAGAAGGTGGACGCGGTCATCGACCTCGCCACCCTTACGGGCGCCTGCGTGGTGGCCTTGGGCCCGGACTTCTCCGGGGCCATGGGGAATGATCAGGCCCTCATGGACGAGGTCCTCGCCGCCGCCAAGGAATCGGGGGACGAGATTTGGCAGCTCCCCCTGCCCGCCGCCTACAACAAATACATCAAGAGCGACGTGGCGGACGTGGCCAACATCTCTCGCATCCGCTGGGGAGGCGCCCTCACGGCGGGGCTCTTCCTCCAGAACTTCGTCAAGGAGGGGACCCCCTGGCTCCACCTGGACATCGCCGGCCCGGCCCTGCGGGACGACGACGGCACCGACGCCCACAAGGGCGAAGGGTCCGGTGTTGGGGTGAGGACCCTCGTGCGGTACGTCCTGGGGAAGGGATAGAGTCAACGAGTCAACGAGCGAACGAGTTAACAGGCGCAAAAATCCACAGGCCCGAGCGAAGATTGATTCCCTCGCAGAGGTGCCGATGCACACGGGTTCCCGGATTCTTGGGCAAGTTACCTCCCTCCCCTCATGATCATCCTCCTCTGGTTCCTGGCAGGAGCATGGGTTCTCGGCGCGCTCTTCGCATTCATCAATTTCCTCCTCCTGCCTAACCTCCCGGAGAAGAGGATGACGGGGGCTCTTCCGTCCATGACCGTGGTCATCCCTGCCCGCAACGAGGAGGAGGCCATCGAGGAGGCCATCTCGGCGCACTGCAGCCAGGACTACCCAGGCCTGAAGGTCATCGTAGTTGACGACGGATCCACCGACGGGACCCCGCGGATTCTCGCATCACTGGCCGCACGCCACCACAACCTGGCCATCGTGAGGTGCCCCGAACCCCCTCCGGGTTGGCTCGGCAAGACGCACGCGCTGCACTGTGGCCTCCTCGAGGTCGCCGCCGACCTCGTGCTCTTCGTCGACGCGGATGTCCTCTACGCTCAGGGGGCCCATGCGCGGTGCGCTGCCCTGATGTCCGCCGGTGACCTGGATATGCTTGCACTCATCCCGCACCAGACGGGAGGCGGTATGGCCCTCCTCATGGTGTCTCTCCTGGACGCCATACTCCTCTACGGGATGCCTTCCTTCCTCTATAACGTGCCCATGTTCAAGAAGGTCGCCCTCGGGGCAGGGGCAGGGAACCTGGTGCGCCGGAAAGCCTTCTTGGCTACAGGGGGGTTCGAAGCCCTCCGAGGGCAGGTCGTGGATGACATCACGTTGGGCCAGCGGATGAAGGCTCTGGCGGGGAGATACCGGCTCGTTCTGGCGAGGGACGCCGTATCGGTCCGGATGTACGGGACCCTCCGCCATGCGATTGAGGGGTTCTCCAAGAACATGTACGCCTTTCTGGGGTTCAATCCCCTGCGTGCCCTCTTGGGGTTCCTGGCGGGCGGTCTCCTCCATTTGGCCCCCCCGGCTCTCCTCTTGGCCGCCCCGTGGTTGTCCCCAAGGCTCTTAATGCCCGCGATAATTGCAACGGGAACGGAGCTATCGCTCGACGCGGCAATGTGCCTCTGGGCGCGGTATCCCCTCTGGTTCGCCCCCCTATATCCCCTCAGAGCCATCTTCTGGAACGCCACCCTGGTCCTCTCGGCGTGGCGCTACTACAGGAGGGGCGTTGTCTGGCGGGGACGGACCTATGGGAAGGGGCCCTGAAACGATCCCCGGGTCTACCCATTTCCGGCAAATCAGAATAAATTAAAGCCTGAATAGTTAGGGGATGAAGGCCGGGGACCGCTTCGACCCTCTCCCGTGGCGGGGAGCGGGCCTTGGAGCGGGCCAGCCCAAGCCCTAACCTGCCAATGCAAGGAGATCACACCGTGTCCCTTGAGAGACCGCCTTCGCCGTCGCGTGCCAGCCTCGCCGCCGTAGCCAACTCGCCCCTCGTGGACGGGCTCTACCAGCAGTGGAGGGAAGACCCCTCCGCGGTGGGTAGGGAGTGGCAGATCTTTTTCGAGGGGTTCGACCTGGCCACGTGCCCGCGCACCTGCGTGGCGGCGGACCAGGCCAGGACCCAGTCCCAGGTGGCCAGCCTCATCTACGCCTACAGGAGCCGGGGCCACCTCCTGGCCCAACTGGACCCCCTCGGCAACAACCTCGCCAGCCATCCGGACCTGGCCCTGGAGGCCTTCGGCCTCACCGAGGCGGACCTGGGCCGGGTCTTCGACACGGGCCACCTGGGAGGTCCCGAGCGGGCTCCCCTGCGGGAGATCATCGCCCTCCTCAAGGAGACCTACTGCCGAAACGTGGGGGTGGAGTACATCCACATCCAGGACGTCCGCGTCCGGCGCTGGCTGCAGGCCCGCATGGAGCCCGCCCGAAACCATCCCTCCCCCACCCGGGAGGAGCGTCTGGAGATCCTCCGCAACCTCAACGACGCGGAGATCTTCGAGACCTTCACGCAGAGCCGGTATCCGGGCCACAAACGCTTTTCCCTCGAGGGGGCCGAGTCCCTCATCGCGGCCTTCCACGCCCTCGTGGAGCGGGCCCCCGACCTGGGGGCGGAGGAACTCGTGGTGGGCATGGCCCACCGGGGGCGCCTCAACGTCCTGGCCAACATTTTGGACAAGTCCTACGCCGAGATCTTCTCGGAGTTCGAGGAAAACATCCCCCCCGAGTCCGTGGGGGGCGATGGCGACGTGAAGTATCACAAGGGTTATTCCTCGGACCACACGAACCGCGGCGGCAAGGTCCTCCACGTGAGCCTCACGAGCAACCCCAGCCACCTCGAGGCGGTGGACCCGGTGGTGGAGGGCCGCGCGCGCGCCAAGCAGCGCCAGCGCGACGACATGGAGCACCGAACCAAGGTGATCCCGTTCCTGATCCACGGCGACGCGGCCTTCGCGGGCCAGGGGCTCGTGGCGGAGACGCTGAACCTGAGCCAGCTGGAGGGATACACCACGGGCGGGACGGTGCACTTCATCGTGAACAACCAGATCGGTTTCACCACCACCCCGAGGGAGGCCCGGTCCACGCCCTATTCCACGGACGTGGCCAAGATGATCGAAGCCCCCATCTTCCACGTGAACGGGGACGACCCCGAGGCCGTGGTCTACGTCACGGAGCTGGCCCTGGAGTTCCGTCAGGCCTTCGGCAAGGACGTGGTGGTGGACATGATCTGCTACCGGCGGCAGGGCCACAACGAGGCGGACGAGCCCGCCTTCACCCAGCCCGTCCTCTACAAGAAGATCAAGGACCGGCCCTCCGTGCGCCGTCTCTATGCGAAACAGCTCCTGGAGTCGGGCGTCATCTCCGCCCAGGAGGGCGAAGCGATCACCGCGCGGTTCCAGGCCCGCCTCCAACAGGCTTTTGAGGAAGTGAAGGCCCACGATGTCACGCCGGCTCCGCCCGCGGTGGGACCCTACTGGACGAAGCTCAAGAAGGAGTACTCCCCCGATGCAGTGAAGACGGAGGTTCCCGCGGAGGCCCTGAAGGACGTGGCCCGGGCCCTCACGTCCATCCCCGACGGATTCACGCTGAACCCCAAGGTGGCGAGGCGGTTGCCCGAGGTCATGCGGGCCGTTGCGGAGGGGGGCAGCGTGGACTGGGCCACGGCGGAGCTCTTGGCCATGGGCTCCCTTCTGAATGAGGGCACACCCGTGCGCCTGAGCGGCCAGGACAGCGGCCGCGGGACCTTCTCCCAGAGACATTCGGTCTGGCAGGACATGACCACCCAGGAGCCCTACGTCCCCCTGAACCACATCCGGCCCGGCCAGGCCAAGTTCTGCGTCTACAACTCCATGCTGTCGGAGGCGGCGGTCCTGGGCTTCGACTACGGGTACTCCCTCGCCGAGCCCCGCATGCTCGTCATCTGGGAGGCGCAGTTCGGGGACTTCGCCAACGGCGCCCAGGTCATCATCGACCAGTTTCTCGTGAGCTCCGTGGCCAAGTGGCAGCGGTCCAGCGGCCTCGTCCTCCTCCTTCCCCACGGCATGGAGGGCCAGGGCCCCGAGCACTCCAACGCCTACATGGAACGCTACCTCGCGGCCTGCGCCGACGACAACATCCAGGTGGTGAACCTGACCACCTCGGCCCAGTATTTCCACGCCCTCCGGCGGCAGGTGAAGCGCGACTTCCGCCGGCCCCTCGTCGTCATGGCCCCCAAGAGCCTCCTGCGCAGCCCCCTGGCATCCTCTCCCGTAGACGCCATGATCAACGGCCATTTCTCGGAAGTCCTGGATGATCCCGAGCCCCCGTCCAATCCCCGGCGCCTAGTCTTCTGCAGCGGGAAAGTCTTCTACGACCTCCTCCAGCGGCGCAGGCAGGACAAGGTGGAAGGGGTGGCCCTGGTGCGGGTGGAGCAGCTCTACCCCTACCCCGGAGCCCACATGGCTGAGATCGCGGCCCGGTATGGGTCGGCACGGGAGATCGTGTGGGCGCAAGAGGAGACGCAGAACCGCGGGGGTTGGACCTTCATGTTCCCCCGCCTGTTGGAACTCTTTCCCGCATCGCGGGTGCGCTACGCCGGACGGGCCCCGAGCGCGAGCCCCGCCGCCGGCTCCCTGGCGGTCCACAAGCGGGAGCAGGAAGCCCTCGTCCGGTCGGCCCTCGAGTAGGAGTGTTCTTCCGGTCGCGATTTTAGAGCGGCCTTCAGGTCGCGATGGGATTCAGGAGCGTAGGAGCGGCTCATGATGATTGACGTGAAAGTGCCATCGGTAGGGGAGTCGATTACGGAGGGCCTCCTGGCCGAATGGCTCCGCCAGGACGGCGATGTGGTGGGGACCGATGACCCGCTCTACGTGCTGGAGACGGACAAGGTCACCATGACCGTCAACTCGGAGCATGCGGGCAAGCTCAAGATAGTCGCGGCCGCGGGCGAACCCGTGAAGATTGGCCAAACGGTGGGCACGCTCGATACGTCCATCCAAGCTCCCGCCGCCGCCGCATCTCGGCCCGAGCCGGAGAGCCGGAGAGCCGGAGAGCCGGTGAAGGCCGCCGTGCCCCAGACCTCGGGCCCGGCCCTCAACCCCATCGCGGGGCTCCCCACGGCTAAAGCGAACCTGGCCGCCATGGCGGATTCGGACTCCTTCTCCCCAGCGGTGCGCCGGATGATCGAGGAATACCGCCTGGACCCCGGGGCCATTCCCGCCACGGGGCGCGAGGGGCGCCTGACGAAGGAGGACGTGATCGCTTTTCTGGCGAGAGGGGCTCAGGCCCAGGGTCAGGTTCCTCAAGGGATCGAGCCGGAGAGCCGGAGAGCCGGAGAGCCGGAGAGGCCAAGGGAGAAGCCTAGGGAAAGGACACCTGCGGAGAGGCAGACCCGGGTGCCGATGACGCCCATACGCTCACGGATCGCCGAGCGCATGCTCCTCTCCCAGCAGTCCACCGCCACCCTCACTACGTTTAACGAGGCGGACCTGGGCGCCCTCGTGGACCTGCGCAAGAAATACCGCGAGACCTTCAAGGCCGCCCACGGCGTGGACCTGACCTACCTCCCCTTCTTCGTGAAGGCCGTGTCGGAGGCCCTCGACGCCGTGCCCGAACTGGCCTCGTGGATCGAGGGGGCGGAGATCGTGCGCAACAACTACCGGGATGTGGGCATCGCGGTGGCCGCCGAGCAGGGCCTCGCCGTGCCCGTCCTGAGGGACGTGGACCGCAAGGGCATCCCCCAGCTCCAGCGGGAGATCGAGGACCTGGCCCGGAGGGTGCGCGAGAAGCGGATCACCCTGGAGGATCTCAAAGGCGCGGTGTTCTCCATCACGAACGCGGGATCTTACGGGGCCCTCATGGGCACCCCCATCCTCAACCCCCCCCAGTCGGGCATCCTGGGCATGTACACCATCCAGGATCGGCCCGTGGCGAGGGACGGACAGGTGCTCATCCGGCCCATGATGGTCCTGGCCCTGTCCTACGACCACCGGGCCGTGGACGGCAAGGCCGCGGGCACGTTCCTCAAGCACGTGGCCGAGACCGTCGCCAACCCCGCGAGGATGCTGTTGGAGATTTGATAAGGCGCTAAACGCGAGGCGCAAAACGCGAGACGCGAAACGCAAACAGGATAGATGCAGTCAGACGATCGGCAACGGTTCGGAGGGAGAGAGAGCATGGATTCATTCGACCTGATCATCATCGGTGCCGGGCCCGGGGGCTACGTCTGCGCGATTCGCGCGGCGCAGCTGGGGCTCAAGACCGCCCTCGTGGAAAAGGACGCCGCCCTGGGCGGCACGTGCCTGAACGTGGGGTGCATCCCCTCCAAGGCCCTCCTCGAGTCGAGCGAACTCTTCCACGTGACGCGGCACAAGGCCGAGGACCACGGCGTCGTCCCCGCGTCCGTCAAGCTCGACCTGCAGCGCATGATGTCCCGCAAGGATGGCATCGTGAAGGACCTCACGGACGGCATCGCCGTCCTCATGAAGAAGAACAAGGTGACGGTCCTCCAGGGGCGGGGCGTCCTGAAGGGCCAGGGGAAGGTGGAGGTCAGCGGTGAAGCAGGGCCGCAGGAGATCGAAGGGAAGGCCATCTGCCTCGCCATGGGCAGCGTCCCCGTCCAGCTCCCCTTCCTCCCCTTCGACGGGGATAAGGTCGTGACGTCCACGGAGGCCCTCGCCTTCGACAAGGTGCCCACCCACCTCATCGTCATCGGGGCGGGCGCCATCGGCCTGGAGATGGGAAGCGTGTGGAACCGGCTGGGGTCCAAGGTCACGGTGGTGGAGCTCCTGCCCCGCGTGGCGCCCTTCGCCGATACCCAACTCTCCACGTTTCTGGAGCGCTCCCTCAAGGCCCAGGGCATGATCTTCCGCCTCGGCGCCAAAGTCACGGGCGCTAAAGTGGAGGGCGACTCTGTGTCGCTGACCGTGCAGAACGCCAAGGGTGAGGAGGAGGTCCTCACTGGGGACAAGGTCCTCGTGTCCGTGGGCCGCAAGCCGTGCACCGACACGGCGGGTTTGGCCGAGGCCGGCGTGGCGCTTGATGCCGGGCGGGTTGTTGTGGACGACCACTTCCGCACGAACGTCCCCGGGGTTTTCGCCATCGGCGACCTCGTCCGAGGTCCCATGCTGGCGCACAAGGCCGAGGAGGAGGGGATTGCCCTCGCCGAACTCCTGGCC
>JAKAJA010000077.1 GCA_021814085.1 Acidobacteriota bacterium
TGTAGACACGAACCCGAGCCGGAAGCTCCGCGAACGGAAGGCGGTGGTCTGGATCTTCACCCTCTTCACCCTTGCCAACGTGGTCCTGATCATCATCGGGACCTACTTCCGCGGGGCGGGCTGGGGCTTCGTCCTGCCCTGGGTCCACCAGGCGGCGGGAGGTCACTGATGAAGGACAGGATGCCCCTCTACTTCTTCCTCTCGAGCATGCTGGTCATGGTGCTCTTTCTGGCGGCCATCGTGCAAGCCACGAGGCCGCCCTGGAAAAATTACCAAGGGCGGTTCTACCAGCTCGAAGCCCAGCAGGAACCCAACGCGGCGGCAAAGAGCGCCGTGCTCAAGACCCCCGCCACGATCAACCAGATCATCCTCCCGGGCCTCCACCGCGTGGACCGCTGCACCACCTGCCACATGGGCGTGGACGACCCCACCATGAAGAAGGCCCCCCAGCCCTTCACTTACCACGCCAACGTGGCCCTGCACCCGCCCTCCAAGTTCGGCTGCACCGTGTGCCACGGCGGGCAGGGACTTGGGACGGAGCTCAAGGACGCCCACGGGGACGTGGAGCACTGGGAGCAGCCTCTCCTGCCCAGGTCCTACGTCCGCGCCTCCTGCGGCCAGTGCCACACTCGGGGCGACATCCCCGGCGTGCCCGAGCTCACCGAAGGCAGGCGCCTCTTCGACACCCACGGCTGCCGGGGCTGCCACAAGCTCAGCGGCATCGGCGGGACCATCGGGCCCGACCTCACCCACGAGGGCTCCACCCGCCGCGACCCCCTGTGGCTCGAACAGCACTTCCTGAACCCACAGAAGGTCTCGCCCACCTCCGCCATGCCCAACTACAAGTTCACGGCCGAGCAGGCCAAGGACCTCACGTTCTACATGCTCTCCCTCACGGGCGAGGAGATGGGGAGCTACTACACGAGCAAGAGCGTGATCCCCAGCGTGACCTACGGGCGGCAGCTCTTCGCGGAGAAGAACTGCATCTCCTGCCACGCCATCGGAGGCGCGGGCAACAAGACGGGACCAGACCTGGCGGGGGTCATGGACCGCCACACGGCGGACTGGCTGGACGAACACTTCGTGAGCCCGACCCTCGTGGTCCCCAACAGCACCATGCCCGCCTACGACCTGGATCCCAACGCGCGGGCGGCCCTCATCCGGTTCATGGGCACCGCCACCGCCGCCGACGCGCAGACCTTCCTGGCGGGGAGGACGTCTCCCCTAACGGCCCAGGACTCGGCCGTGGAGGCGGGCAAGATGGCCTTCGAGCACTACGGCTGCGTGGGGTGCCACGGCATAGGCGCCGTGGGCGGCCTGCCCAATCCCAACAGCCAGGGCGGCCAGGTGCCCTCGCTGATCCACGTGGCGGACGACTACAAGAAGGGCGAGGTGGAGGCCCTCATCAAGAAGGGCAAGATGCCGCCCCTCGCGGACCCCAAGAAACCGGCCCCGCCGCTCTACATGCCCTCGTGGAAGGGGACGGTGAACGACGAGGATGTCAAGAACATCGTGGAGTACCTCTGGTCCCTCAGGCCCAAGGAGACCTCCACCTGGTAAAGACGGGGCTAATCCCCGAGCGTGAAGCAACCTTTTTATTGGACGGGCTGAAAGGCCCGCCCTCTTTTTTTCTCCGGGAGGGTGAGCGGAAGCCGATGCAGTGCCATAAAATTAGCGAGCTGACAGAGCAAGACGCCCGGCCAGCCCCATCCCGCCGCGCCCTATCATGAGATGGGATTTAAGGCCCCCATGCTAGAATTCGTGCTTGAAACGGAGATGCGAGGGCCGCGGCGGCCCCCTCCGTTGGGCGGGGTGCATGTCCAAAGGCGGGGCCATCCGATTCGACAGGAACGAGTGGGCGGGGTCCTTCGGGGATCTCGGGACCGATCTCCCCCTCCTCATCGGGATGGCCCTCGCGGCGCACCTGGACGGGGCGAGCGTCCTCATCGTGTTCGGCGCCTTTCAGGTGTACTCGGCCCTCGTCTACCGCATGCCCATGCCCGTCCAGCCGCTCAAGGCCATGGCGGCCCTCGTCATCGCCCAGCACATCTCCGGGGACGTCCTCTTCGGGGGCGGGCTCGCCATCGGCATCTGCATGCTGCTCCTGTCGGTCACGGGGCTCATCGACTGGCTGGCCCGCGTCATCCCGGGTGTGGTGGTCCGGGGCATTCAACTGGGCCTCGGGTTGCAGCTCTCATCCCTGGCGCTGAAAGACTACGTGCGGTCCGACGGGTGGGCGGGCTACGGCCTCGCGGCGGCCTCTTTTCTCATTGGACTGCTCTTCTTGGGGGACAGGAAGCTCCCGGCCGCCCTCCTCATTGTTCCCCTCGGGATCGTCTACTCCCTGGCCTTCTCGGGGCTCGCCCCCGAACTCCACGGCGCCTTCGGGATCCACCTTCCGGTCCTCCATGTCCCCACGCTCGCGGACGTGGCCACCGGGTTCCTCGTGCTCGCGCTGCCGCAGATTCCCCTGTCGTTGGGCAACTCCGTCCTCGCGACCCAGAAGCTGGCCGGGGACCTCTTTCCCCAGCGGCCCATCACGGTGCGGAAAATCGGTTTCACCTACTCGCTCATGAACCTCGTGGCGCCATTTGCCAGCGGCGTCCCCACCTGCCACGGGTGCGGCGGCATGGCGGGCCACTACGCTTTCGGCGCGCGGACGGGGGGCTCCGTCATCCTCTACGGCCTGTTCCTGATGGGGGCCGGCCTGTTCTTCGGCGGCGGGTTTGAATCAGTCATCCACCTCTTCCCCCTGCCGGTCCTGGGCATCCTCCTCCTCTTCGAGGCGGTGGCCCTCATGATGCTCACCCGGGACGTGGCCGCGGAGCGCGCCGAGTTCGGCATCGCCCTGATCGTCGCCCTGGCGGCGGCGTTTCTGCCCTACGGCTACCTCATCGGTCTGTTGGTGGGACGCTCCTGTACTACGGCCTCAAGCCCCGCATGGAGCGCCTGGGGAGATAGGGGCGGGCTTTCTCAAGGGATTGGTTTGGCGCTCGCCGCAGAAGCGGCTGAGCGGCGCACGGGGTCGCCGGGCTTCACCTCTCCCCCCTTCAATACCCGGGCGAAGACGCCCTCCTTCGGCATGACGCAGTCGCCGGCCTGCTGGTAGATGGCGCAGCGGGCGTGGCACTCCTTGCCGATCTGGGTGATCTCGAGCTCCGCCTCGCCCACCGTCAGGTGGTCGCCGATGCTCAGGTGGGGCACGTCGATGCCGGTGGTCGTGAGGTTCTCGGCGAAGTCTCCCGCCGTCACATCGAGCCCGAGGGCACGCATCTTGTCGATGCTCTCCTGGGCGAGGAGGCTCACTTGCCGGTGCCATTCGCCGGCGTGGGCGTCGCCTTCGATGCCCCACTCCGCCTTCAGCCGGACCCGTTCCTTGTTGGTCTTGCGGACCCCCTTGGTCTCGCTCACCGAAACGGCGAGGAGGGTGCCTTCTTCAGGTGCCATGGTCCCCTCCGATCTCAGAGGCCCCAGCGGAGGAGCTGGACCTCGACCGAGTCGCCCTCGGCCAGGTCCGTCGCTTCCGCGGGAAAGCAGATGAGGCAGTTGGCGCGGGCGAGCCCCGTGAGCATGTGGGACTCGCGGTGCGCGATGGGCGAAACGGTGAGCCCGGGGCCTTCGGGGGCGAGCACGCCCCGCACCCACTCCATCCGCCCCCGTGTCTTCTCAAGGGAGGAGGATAGGGTGGCGCGGAACCGTTGGGGCGCCTCGTCCCGCGCGCCCATGAGCCGCAGAAGGGCCGGGCGCACGAGGCGCTCGAAGGAGAGGAGGGCGCCCACGGGATTCCCCGGCAGGCCGAAGAAGAGGCTCCGCGAGCCGCGGCCTTCCCATGCGCCGAAGTAGTTGGGCTTTCCGGGTTTGATAGCCACCTTCCAGAAGCGGCGCATTCCCCCGAGGCCTTCGAAGGCCAAAGGGATGAAATCGAAGTCGCCCACGGAGACCCCGCCCGACGTCACCACCACGTCCGCATCGCCAAGCGCCCCCTCGATCGCCGCGCGGATCTTGACGGCATCGTCCTCGCAGGTGGAGGTGCAAACGTCGGTGATCCCCACGGCGCGCACGGCGGCCTCCAGCCCCACGCCGTTTGAATCGTAGATCTGGCCGTGGGCCAGGGCCTCCCCGGACGCGGCCAGTTCCGTCCCGGTGACCAGCAATCTCACACGCGGGCGGCGGTAGACCTCCACGGCCGGCCAGCCCAGGGAGGCGAGGACGGCTACCACCGGCGGTGTTGCGTGTGCGCCCTTGGGGAGGATCGTCGTCCCAGCGAGGTACTCCGCCCCGCGGGGCCGGATGTTGTCGCCTCTCTTCGCGGGACGGGAAAAGGTCACCTGGCCCTCCGACTCGACGGTGTGCTCCCGCTTCACGCAGGTGTCGACCCCCTCGGGGACCACGGCGCCCGTCATGATCTTGAGCGCCGCCCCCGGCGGGAGGCCGCTGGTCCAGGCCTTGCCTGCGGGCACCACGCCGGCCACGGGAAGGCACACCGGGTTGTTCCCCGATGCCTCTTCGATATCCGCGGCGCGCACGCCGTAGCCGTCTACCGAGGAGTTGTGGAAGCGGGGCATATCCGTGTCGGCGACCACGTCTTCCGCGAGAAACCGCCCCGGGGCCTCCTCAAGGGGGACGCGCTCGACCCCCAATGGGGAAACGTGTTCCAGGACGATGTGGAGGGCCTCCTCGAAGGGGATCACGGGTTCCCCTTTCCCCGGGCCCCGTCGGCCTCCGGGTGGCTGGCTCCGCGCATCATGCTCAGGGCGTGGAGGAGCGCGGGCAGCGTAGCGTCCAGCCCCTCCTTGGCCGCCGCGGGCGATCCGGGGAGATTGACGATGAGGGTTCGGCCCCGCGTTCCCGCGAGGCCCCTCCCCAGCATGGCGTGGGGCGTCGCCTCCCCTCCGTGGACTCTCAGGGCCTCGGCGATACCCGAGACCTCCCGCTCCAGGACCTCCGCCGTGGCCTCGGGGGTGCGGTCCCGCGGGCCGATCCCCGTCCCGCCCGTGGTAAGGACGAGGTCGAGCCCCCTGTCGTCCGCGTATGCGCGCAGGGCCGCGGCGATGGCCTCCGGTTCGTCGGGCAGGACCGCGTAGTTCTCGACGCTCAACCCGGCCTCCCGGAGCCGGTCCACCAGGAGCCGTCCCGAAAGGTCCTCTTTTTCTCCCGCCGATGCCGAGTCGGAGAGGACCAGGACGGCGGCCCGGGGCGGCGAGGGAAAGGCCGTCCGGAACTCGGATTTCCCGCCGCGCTTCTCCAGGAGGCGGATGTCGCCGATGACCATGCCCTCGTCGAACATTTTGAGCATGTCATAGAGGGTGAGGGCGGCCGCGCTGGCGGCCGTGAGGGCCTCCATTTCGACCCCGGTCTTGTAGGTGGCCGTCACGGTCGTGACGATGTGGATGGTCGTGGCTCCCAGCTCGTACTCCACCCCCACGAAGTCCACGGGCAACGGGTGGCAGAATGGGATGAGCCGCGGCGTGTCCTTGGCCGCCTGGATGGCGGCCACGCGGGCCACCTCCAGGGCATCTCCCTTGGGGACCTCGCGCCGCCGCACGCGGTCCACGGTTCCGGCGGTCGCGGTCAGGGTCGCCTCGGCTCGCGCCGTCCTGCGCGTTCGGGTCTTGTGGGACACGTCCAGCACCTCAGCCTCCTATGGTGTTCATGGGTTGGTCCTGATGGTCGCGCAGGTCTTCCGCCTCCGGGTGCCGTTCGGGCTTCTGCTCCAGGGTACTTCGTATGAGGAGGGAGAGTTCCTCCTCCGTCGAACCGCCCTCCATGGCCGCCGCCAGGTCCACTCCCGCCGGTGCGAAGAGGCAGGTCTTGAGGCGGCCGTCGGCCGTGATCCGGAGCCGGTTGCAACGCTCGCAGAAGGTGTCCGAGATGGGGGTGATGAAGCTCACCCGTCCGAGGTGGCCCTCGATGGCGAAATCCTTCGCCACCCCCCCCGTGCGCTCCCCGCTTCCGATGGGTTCGGCGGGGTACTTCCGCGAGATCCTGGCCAGCATCTCCTCGTAGGGAACGAGTCCTTCGCGGCTCCACCCGTTTTCCCGGAAGGGCATGTATTCGATGAAGCGGACGTTGATGGCCCTGTGGCGCCCGAGGGCCACGAACTCCAGGATCTCGTCGTCGTTCACGCCGCGCATCACGACGACGTTCACCTTGAGCGGCGCGAAGCCCGCGGCGAGGGCGGCGTCGATGCCCAGGAGCACGGCCTCCAACCTGTCACTGCCCGTGATGGCCTTGAACCTCTCGGGCCTAAGGCTGTCCAGGCTCACGTTGAGTTTCTCCAGGCCGGCCTTCCTGAGAGGCGCCGCGAGGCCCGCCAGATGGACCCCGTTCGTGGTGAGGGCGAGGGTCTCGATGCCGGGTATCCCCGCGATGCGGCGGGCGATCTCCAGGAGGTCGGGCCGGACCGTGGGTTCGCCCCCCGTGATCCGGACTTTCTTTACGCCCAGGCCGGCGCACACGCGGACGAGGCGCTCGATGGTTCCCGCGCTCATCATGGAGGCCCTCTTGGAACCGGAGCCCGTCGCACCTCCGGGTTTGCAGTAAGTACAGCTGAGGTTGCAGTAATCGGTGATGGCCAGGCGCAGGTAGACATGGCGGCGGCCGAAACGGTCAATCACGGCCGGCCTCCCGGGCAGAGGCCAGGCGGGCCAAGTCCTCCGGCGTGTTGACGCTGGCGAGCTTCGGCACTTCGGTCTCGGGCAGGGGCACCCACGCCACATCGAGAGATTTTACGAGATCGCGGAAACCCCGCCGCCCCTCCGTGATGGCCCGCTGGACGGGTTCGAGCCATTCCGAGGGGAAGTACCCGGGCAGGGGATCGAGTCCCTCCCCGTTCCCTTCGGCCCGGAAGAACCGGGCCGAATTCGAGGTGCCGGAGGCCAGCCGGGCCAGCAGCCCTGCGCTCAAGAGGGGCTGGTCGCACGCGGCCACGACGTAGCCCCGCGCCAGGCCGCTCGCCAGGAGCGCTTCGATGCCGGCGAGGGGCCCTGAGCCGGGATGCCGGTCCTGCAGGCCCGTGACCCAGGGGAAGGCGCCGCAGTCGAACCCCGTGCAGCGGCCTACGACGACGACCCCGCCGAAGGCTTCCCGCATGGCCGAGAGGACGGGCCCGATCATGGGACGCCCGTCGGGAAGGCGGACTCCCTCCTTGGGCACGCCCATGCGCCGGCTTTCGCCGCCGGCCAGGACCGCGCCCAGGACTGGGGTCTGTCCAGTCTCGCTCATCCCAATCCTCCAGGACCTACCCTTGCGCGGGGATCAGCTCGATGCTTTCGCCGGGGCTGATTCGACCGGGAGTCACGACGCGCGCGAGCCACCCCAGGCGCCCGACGGTGATCTCCTTCATTTTGGGATCCACGGCATCCAGGACGAAGCAGGGCTTCCTCGCCTCCGCAAGCTCGATGACGACGCCGCCGGAGAAGGCGAGCCGCGCGCCCACGGCGAGGGGCTTGCCGTAGAGGCCTTTCACGGTGAGGTTCTCCCCCAGGGCGCCGGGGTAGACGGCGTAGCCTTCGTCCTTGATCTGCTCGATGATCTCCAGGTCCAGCAGGGAGAGGGCACGGCTGGGCTTGGTATGCTTCGCGTGGTCCTGGCCGTCGCCCGCGAGGCCCGCTTCCGTCACTAAGGCCTCATCCACCGGCAACTTTGGTATCCCGCCCTTGGAG
>JAKAJA010000078.1 GCA_021814085.1 Acidobacteriota bacterium
GCCGCGGATCTGGTCGATCCGGCGCTCCACGGCCACTATCCATCCGAGGGCGCCATGACGACCCTGCCCAGGGTTTCCAACCTGGACATGATCAACGGCCTGTCTACCGCCGTGGATCTGGTCGATCCGGCGCTCCACGGCCACCATCGCCGTGCGGCCTTTGTGGCATGCCAGATCGGCGAGGCCATGGGTCTCCCCGCGGCGCAACTCGGAACCCTCAACCTTGCGGCCATGGTTCACGACGTGGGCGCCCTCTCGCTGGCGGAGCGGTTGGAGACCTTGAACTTCGAGGAGTCGGAGGATGCGGAGCCGGGCAGGGACTGGCACGCCGAAGTGGGCTACCAGCTTTTGAAGGGCTTCGGTCCCCTCGCCGAGGCGGCCCGGATCGTCCGGTTCCACCACATCGAGTGGTGGGAAGGCCGAGGCCACAATCATCGGGGCCGTGAGGTGCCCCAGGACAGCCACCTGTTGCACCTGGCCGACCGGATTGCCGTCCTCGTCCAAGACGGGAAGGAAGTCCTCGGGCAAGCCGCCGACATCCGGCGCCGGATCCTCGATCAAAAAGGGCAGATGTTCGTCCCCAAGTTCGTGGACGCATTCCTCGATGCGGCTTCACGGGAGACCTTCTGGTTGCGCCTGGATTTAAAAGCAGAGGTCAATGCCAAGCCGGAAGCCCTCCAGACCGAGCCCCAGGAGTCCGACGACCTCGAAGCCCTGGCGGCCCTCTTCTCGCAGATCGTGGACTTCCGGAGCCATTACACCGCAACGCACTCCGCCGGCGTGGGAGCCACGGCGCCTGCCCTGGGGTCCATGGCCGGTCTTCCGCCAGGGGATTGCGCCATCCTGAGGGTCGCGGGCCACCTTCACGACCTAGGGAAGCTGGCCGTGCCCGTGGAGGTCCTGGAAAAGCCCTCAAAGCTCACACCCCAGCAGTACAACCTCATCAAGAGCCACAGCTACCACACCTACCGGCTCCTTATGGCGTCGGGCGTGGGGGAAAAGCTCGCCCAGTGGGCCGCCTTCCACCACGAGCGTCCCGACGGCGAGGGCTATCCCTTTCACAGTTCGGGCGACGAATTCTCCATGGGCAGCCGCATCGTGGCCGTTGCCGATGTCTTTACGGCGCTCACTGAGGACCGGCCCTACCGGAAGGGGTTGTCTCCCGAGGCCTGCAAGACCCTCCTGGAGCGCATGGGCAAGGCCAAGGCGCTGGACGGAAACCTGATCGCCCTCCTCCTCTCCCGGTTCGAGGAACTCAACACCGCGAGGGCGCAGGGACAAGAGGAAGCGCTCGGCCAATACCGGGCCTTTTGGGACCGGGTCGGCGCCGCAGTTAACTGACAAACTCAGAGACAAAACGTTGCAGGGGGAGGAGGCGAGGCTTCAGGCCTTGGTAGCGATCCTCTTGCGCATGATGGGCCGGGTGTCGGAGCGGCGGGCGACCTCCTCGAAGCCTGCCTTGAGGAAGGCGGAGGGGAGGCCCGTCCAGACGAAGGGGGCGGGCTGGTCCTTGCCGCGCGTGTCCACGGGGTACCCCTCAAGGACACCGGCGCCATGGGATTCCGCGAGGGCGGCGGCGGCCCCAAGCAGTTTGGCGGAGAGCCCCTTGCGGCGATGCGCCTTGATGACGAAGAGGCAGCTCACGGACCAAGCGGGTTTGTCGTCCACCGGGGCGAGAACCCGGGAATTGGCCAGCCGGGGATAGGCGGACCTCGGCGCCACCGCGCACCAGCCCACGGGCTCGCCGCCCGCATAAGCCAGGACTCCAGGGGGCGGACCCTTTTTCACAACCGACTTGAAGGCCCGGCGGTTGCTCTCTCCTTTGCCCGATCCGAAGACTTTGGGCGCAAGGCGCCACGCCATGCACCAGCACCCGCCGCAGGCGCCGCGGGCACCGAAGAGGGCTTCAAGGTCTTTCCATCGATCGGGGGTTAGAGGAGCGAAGTCGAAGGGGGACGCGGAACTCTCACAGCCGGCGGCCATGGCCAATTAAGCCTTGGCGGGCAGGATGGAGACGAGGATGGCGAAGTAGTGGAAGATGCTCCCGGCCAGGACGAAGAAGTGCCACACGAGGTGCCTGAAAGGCTTGGCATCCTTGAGGTAGAAGTAGCAGCCGGAGGAATAGGCCAGCCCCCCGAGGAGGAGAAAGAGGAGGCCCATGTCGGGAACGGCGCGAAGGAGCGGGTTGATGGCGATGACCACGAGCCAACCCATGGCGAGGTACAGGAGGGTGGAGACGAAGTTGAATCGCCCCGCGAAGAAGGCCTTGAAGACGATCCCCGCGATGGCGAACCCCCACACCAACCCGAAGAGGGTCCAGCCCCAGCCGCCCCGCATGTTGACCAGGACCAGGGGGGTGTAGGTCCCGGCGATGAGGACGTAGATGGAGGCGTGGTCCATGGCCCGCAAGACCTTGCGTCGCTCGGGGCGGCGCGAGGCGTGGTAGAGCATGGAGGCCGTGTAGAGGAGGATGAGGGAGGTGCCGTAGATGGCGCAGCTCACCACGTGCCAGGCGGAACCGTGGAGCGCGGAGAGGACCACGAGGACCACCATTCCCCCGGCGCTCAGGGCGATGCCCACCCCGTGCGTCACACTGTTGAGGATCTCCTCGACTTTCCATCGGCTGTGGCTGCCCAGTTCCAAGAGCGCTCCTTCTCCCGCGTGGGAGTCCACCTCACAACCATTGTATATCCGACGGGGGCGGGATGCACGGGATAGTCCTCGTGCTATGGCGGGCAGGGGTTTTTCCTTGGCTAACGCGCCGTCTGTCGTCCGCCGTCTGTAGGCGAGGATACCCATCCTCGCCCCAACCGGGATGTGTATCCCGGCCTACGGGAACGGGAGGTTGGTCCAGGATCGAAGGCAATTTGGCCTCAGCAGAGTGCCTCGATGAGACCGGCGTGGGCTGGAAATGCGGAGGCGAGGGCAGCCCTGTTCCCGGCCTCCCAGTCCGCGAAATCGAAGCCGGGGGCCATGGTGGTTCCCAAGAGGGCGACGCGCCCTCCTGGACGAAGGCGGCTCCCCTGCCAGACGCCTCCCGGGACGACCGCCTGGGGACGCTGGCCCGCGGCGAGATCTGTCCCGAGGAGATGGACTTCGCCCGGCCCGTCGGGGGGCAACATCAGCAATTCCACGGGGTCCCCCAGGTAATAGTGGTAGATCTCGTCTCCCTTCAGCCGGTGAAGTCGGGAATTCGTCTCGGGGGTGAGCATGTAGTAAATGGCTGTGCAGAGGTGGCGTGATTCGCCGGAGGGGAAAGGAAGGGCCGAAGGAGGAAGGAGGCGGCCGCTCCGGTAGGTCTCCGCAAAGAACCCGCCCTCGCCGGCCAGGGGCTTCAGGTGAAGAAGGCGGATGATCTCGTCTGCCGTGAGCGCCATCAGGATTTCTCGGGAGTTCCTTCTTCCGGTTCCGTCGGGGGCGTCACCAGGACCTTGTCCACCCTGCGGCCGTCCATGTCCAGCACCTCCATCCGGAACCCGTTCCAGTGGAAGTGGTCCGCGGCCCTCGGCACCCGTCCCAGCTGCATCATGATGAACCCGCCCAGGGTCCGGAAGTAGCCCTTTTCCTCCCCCGGCATCCGGGCGATGTGGAAGGCCTCCTTGAACTCGTCCACGGCCATCATGCCGTCCACGAGCCAGGTGCCGTCCTCCCTGCGGATGGCCTCGGTGGGCTCGGGCTCGTTCGTCTCCTGGAGGTCGCCCACGATGGAGGAGAGGATGTCGTTGAAGGTGACGACCCCTTCGAGGCCGCCGTACTCGTCCACCACGAGGGCCATGTGGAGGGCCGTATGCCTGAACATCTCCAGAACTTTCAGGGCGGGGGTCGCCTCGGGCACGAAGGGGGGCGGGTGGAGGGCACGCTGGAGGTCCAGGGGCTCCCCCGCGAGGCTCGGGGAGAGGAGCTCCTTGCACTGCACCACCCCCACGATATCGTCAAGGCTCCCGCGGCACACGGGGAAGCGGTTGTGGTAGTGTCCGGCGATCTTGCGCCGAACCTCCTCCGGGGGGTCGTTGATGTCCAACCAGACCACCTCCGAACGGGGTGTCATGAGGGCGGAGACCTGCCGGTTCCCGAGCCGGATGACGCGGTGGAAGATATCCCGCTCCTGAGCATTGAAGGTTCCCGCCTCGGTCCCCTCCTCGATGAGGATCTTGAGCTCCTCCTCCGTCACCGGGGGTTCCTCGGAGGGTTTCACTCGGAGGAGCCACAGCGCGAGGTCCGAGGAGGCATCCAGGATCCAGGCGGCAGGGGCCGCGATCCAGCTCATGACGCGCATGGGCCTCGCCGCCACGCAGGCGATTCGCTCGGGATGGTTCAGGCCAAAGCGCTTGGGAACGAGCTCGCCGAATAGGAGGGTCATGAAGGTGATGGCCAGAACCACGATTCCGAAGGCGAGGGGGTGGGCGTAGTCCGCCAGGAGCGGGAACCGGGCCAGACCCAGCGCGATGGAATCGGCAACCGTCGCCCCGCCGAAGGCTCCCGAAAAGATACCCACCAGGGTGATGCCGATCTGGACGGTGGAGAGGAATCGCTTGGGGTCCCGGGCGAGGTCAAGGGCCGCCTTGGCGCGCACGTCCCCCTCGTTGGACCACTGCTGGAGGCGCGCCTTGCGCGCGGAGACAAGGGCGATCTCTCCCAGGACGAAGGCCCCGTTGAGCGCGATGAGCAGGAGGAGGAACAGGACTTCCCATGTCCCCGAAGACATTCGGCTCTCCTCCCCTGCGGGTGGCGCGATCGCTCGAATCATTATAGCGCATGGGGCCAGACTATCGAACGCGGGGGCTCACCCGCTTGCATCACTTGAGCGGCGCCGCCCTGTATACTGTCCCACGTCCCGCCGCTGGCTGGTCCGGGACAAGGAGCGCGCGTGCAGAGCATCTGGCGGTTCGTCCTCTTCATCTCCATCGTCCTCACGGTCTGGACGGGCATGCACGCCTACGTCCTCTGGCGCATCCTCCCCATGGCCGCGGCCCCGGTGCTCCGCCGGGTCATCCTGATCTTGGCGGCGGCCCTCTGGCTGAGCTATCCCCTCAGCCGGTTCGCGGCCCATGCGGGCCTCGGCAGGACGGGCCTGATTCTGGAGACCGTGGGCGCCACGTGGATGGGGATCCTTTTTTTGGCCATGGCCTGTCTCCTTGTGACCGACGTGGTCACGGGGTTCGGGTGGCTCCTCCCCCGCTGGGCACCCGTCGTCCGGCAGGTCGCCCTCGTGGTCGCGGGGCTCCTTTCCTGCATTGCCCTCGTCCAAGGCCTGCGTTCTCCCGTGGTTCGAGACTACGAAGTCCATTTGGCGGGCCTGCCCGTCGAATTGGACGGTAAGGTATTGGTCCAGCTCAGTGACATGCACCTGGGGGACCTCTTGGGCCGGCGGTGGCTGGAGGGCCGCATCGCCCAGGTGGGAGCTATCCGTCCGGACCTCCTCCTCATCACGGGGGATCTCATCGACGGAAACGCGGGTGCCGTGGAAGCCATGCTTCCGGACTTGAAGCGGTTCCATGCGCCCATGGGCGTGTGGGCCGTTACGGGGAACCACGAGTTCTACGCCGGGCTGGACCGGTGCGTGGCCCTCATGGAAGCCGCCGGGTTCAAGGTCCTCCGGGATCGGGCGGAGGAGGCCGCCCCCGGTCTCGTCCTGGCCGGGGTTGACGACCTCACGGCTCGTCGCCAGTTCCAGATGGACGGCGACCCGGTGGACAGGGCCCTTCGGGGCCGCCCTCCTGGCGCCACCATCTTCCTGTGCCACTCGCCCCTCAAGGCAGAGGAGGCTGCCTCCCTCGGAGTTGGTCTCATGCTCTCGGGCCACACCCACGACGGGCAGATCTGGCCCTTCGGCTATCTCGTGCGGCTCGCGTATCCCCGCATCGCGGGGCGCTATGAGGTGGGCGGCATGTCCCTGATCGTATCCCGGGGTGCGGGCATGTGGGGCCCTCCCATGCGCCTGTTCCGTCCCTCCGAAATCCTCCGTATCACCCTCCGCAAAACGGCCTGACCCCATCTCCAACCTGGTCCTAAACTGTTCCGAGTACGTGACAAGTGGCGTCGATGCCCGACACCGCATTGTGACACTTTGTGGCACCATTTCGCGTTAAAACCCAGCCAGTTCAATGTTTAGAGCTTGGTACAGGTCTTGCTTCATGTCTCTAAATAGAGAGAGGGCTATGTCATGCGATACAAGGAGAGCGGATTCACTCTAATCGAGCTCTTGATTGTCGTGGCCATCATCGGCATCATCGCCGCCATCGCTATCCCCAATATGATTCTCGCCATCGACCGCGCGAGGCAGAAGCGCTCCATGGGAGAGACCCGGAGCGTGGCCACGGCGCTACACGAGTACGGCACCGACACGAACCAGTTTCCATCGGGATCGGGCGGCTTCGCGGCCGTGGACCCCGTAATCGGGGTTCCTGGCCTCGTTCCTGATTACGTCAAGAGCATTCCCACGCAGGATCCTTGGGGGTTCCAGTACGAGTATGCCGCCGATGACAAGGGGACGGACTTCGCCTACCGGGGCAAGGGCAGGGGCGGCCAACCCGATTCCCCCGCCTTTCCTGCCATCCTGAGTTCGACCATGACTCGCACGACCTGCTTCGAGTGCGACATCGTATGGGTCGACAGCGCCTTGATGTTCTTTCCCGACGGGAATCAGAAGAGCTGTCAGTAAGGTCCGGCCCCTTTTCTTGACAGTTTGGCACTCTACCCCTAAGGTTAATCCCATAACGGGGGGGGAAAACCTTGGGCGGGCTGTTCCGCGCCACCGGCAAGCAGGACTGCATCGTCGGCATCTTCCTGGATGGAGCCATCACCCCGGCTCCGCACCGGGAGGCCGTGTTCCCCTTTCAAGCCGACACCCTGAGCGTGGAACCCTGGCCCCTCGCGGGTGGTGCGCCCGAGGTGCTGCTGGCGTGGCTCGGCAGGGCCTTTCCCCATAGGCCCCTCCTGGGCATCACCGGCCAAAAGTTGACGGAGTCCGGCGGCGTGCCGCTGCGCGGCCTCTCCGCCCTCGGAACGGGGGTCGCCGTGGTTTCCACGTGGTCCCTCGCGCCAGGAGACCTGTTGGGAGTCGTGCGCCACGAACTGGCCCACGCCCTGGGCCTCGATCACTGCGGGGTCTGGGAATGTGCCCTGAACGAGCGCCCCCATCCCCTATCCCTGGCCGGCCGATCAGCGGAGCTCTGCCCGAAGTGCCTGAGACTCTGGAACCAGCAGGTTCAGGCAGGTGCGGCGTGAGGGGCGTCCGGCTTGCCGCCGTCCTCATTGCTGGCATCCTCACCTCCCCATTCGGACCGATGGCGGCCGGGCCGAGACCCCACCTTGGTTCCGGCGCCTGCCTTTCCTGTCACTTCAGCCAACTGCCCACCCTGCCCGCCGCGCCCTGCATCTCGTGCCACTCGGCCAACATGGATTTTCTCTCCGGGCACGAGCGTTCGGGGCAAGGGTTCGCCCTCTGGACCATCGGGGCGGCAGGGGGAGGAGGGGTTCTGGCCCTCGCCGTGATCTGCCTCGCGGGCGTCCGCAGGCTTCCGGCCGCCGGGGCGCTGCTCGCCCTGGCCGTCATGGCGGGTCCCGTGCCGGAGAAGGGCGGACCCTACCGGCCTCCGGTCGCCGGTGCGGTTCGGGTGGCC
>JAKAJA010000079.1 GCA_021814085.1 Acidobacteriota bacterium
CATCAACACGACTTACAACTCGGCAAGCTACGGCGACGGCTCCACGGGGGCGGGCTACAGCTCCCTCAACGGCACGGGCAAGTTCGAGTTCCTCAAGGCGACGGGACCCGTATCGGGAGGATCCGTTCCGGTGCTCGGCACCGGCTCGGTTGGCGGGACCCTCAACGCGTACACCATCTCCGCCTCAACGGCCACCAAGGGGCGCAGCAGCGCCCAACTCGTCCGGGTGCCTCAGTACAGTTCCGCGACCCTGGGCTCGAGCCTAACCGCGGCCGCGTGGAACGGCGGCGTCGGAGGTGTGCTCGCCATCGACGTGAGCGGCCAACTCAGCCTGGGCGGCACGGTGAGCGTGGATGGGCTGGGCTTCCGGGGAGGAATCCAGCAGAACCTTGCGGGCGCGTCAAACATAACCAACTCCTGGTACGCCACCGGGTCCACCACCACCTGTTTCGCCATGAAGGGGGAGGGCGTCGCTGGCACACCGCGACAGATGACCAATGCCAATGCCGGGACGAACTTGGATGGCTACCCCAGCAGCCGCTCAGGCAACCGGGGCGACTATGCCCGCGGCGCGCCAGGCAACGCCGGCGGCGGCGGCAACGACAGCAATCCAAGCGCGAATGACCAGAACGCCGGAGGAGGAGGAGGAGGCAACGGAGGCAAGGGCGGCTCCGGCGGCCACTCCTGGAGCGCCGACGGCGACCTCGGAGGCCTCGGGGGCGCGATCGTGCCCGATGCCGCGAACCTTCTCATCCTGGGCGGAGGCGGCGGGGCGGGAGCCCGGAACAACATGCCTGGTGGCGATGGCGGCGGCGGCGCGGGGGGCGGCATCGTCCTCGTCCGGGCCCTCACCGTGACGGGTGTAGGCACGATCACCGCCAACGGCGGCGATTCACCCGGAGTGCTCAATCCTTCTCTGTCCGATGCGGCCGGTGGCGGTGGCGCGGGTGGCACTGTCCTCGTCTACGCCCTCGGAGGCAACCTAGGCGGCCTCACGGTACAGGCGAAAGGCGGCAGGGGGGGCGACGCCTGGCCGGCCCGGAGCGGCGCAACCTATCCCGGCGACCGGCACGGCCCAGGGGGCGGTGGCGGCGGCGGCGCGGTCCTCCTTGCGGGGGTGCCCGCTTCCGTCAACGTGAGCGGCGGCGCCACGGGCATCACAACGACCGCCAACGATGCTTATGGCGCGCTGCCTGGCAATGCGGGGGCTCTGACGACGTCCATCCTCGGCACGCAAATTCCCGGAATAGACGCAGGAGGCGAGTGCTCCAGCTCGGGCACGTACATCTGGAAGTCCTCCAGCGCCGGCACGGGTTACGTCTCACCGGGCCAGACCATCAGCTACACGATCACGGTCAGGAACACCACCGCCTCTGACTGGACCAACGTAAACGTCTCCGATTACCTGCCCGCCAATACGAGCTACGTCAGCGGCACGCTCACGACCTCCGCGCCAACTACGGATACGTACGCGGACAGCTTCCCGTCGGTGGGCTACACCGGTTCGACCGGAACTATCGCCACTTGGAACGCAACGCCATGGGTCGAGGTCGGTGACGATGGCTCCGCGTCCGGCGGTTCCATCAGGGTCGTCGCCGACGGTTCGGGGACCACGGACAGCATTCGCCTCCGAAACACCACGGCTGCCTGGTTATACCGCCCCGCCGACCTCCTCAACGGGGGCACGGGCGGCTGGACGAGCGCCAAGATCTCTTTTACCTACCGTCGCTCGGGCATGACCGGTGCGGACCGCGTGTATCTCCAAGTCTCCCCCAACGGGGACACGTCGACCTGGACTTCGCCGACAACCCTTTACACCATTGCTGGTTCGACTACTGGCGGAGTGACAGATACCAACTATTGGACCGTCGCGGGCCTGGACATCACACCTTACATGAGCAGCACCTTCGGGCTCAGGTTCTATCCGGGCACGACCTTCTCCAACACACTCTACATCGACAACGTCGTGATCACGCTGAGCAAGCCCTCAACCGCCTCCATAACGCCGCCAACACTGGCGTCTGGTCTGACTTTGAATCGGGGAGACTCGCTTACCTTCACATATCAAGTCACCGTCGACCCCAACGCGGGGCCCGGCGTCACTGCCATAGCCAACACCGCCACGGTGACCGCCGACGGCGGCATCAACCAGTTCGCGACGGTGAGCAATCCCCTCCTGCCGGCGCCGAGCATCGCTCCTCCCATCCTCTCCGCCGATACCATCATCAGGGGAAGCTCGATCGTCGCCGGGGGCACCGTGACCGTCTTCAAAAACGGGGTTTCCATTGGGACCGCCACCGTCCAGGGCGATGGGACTTGGAACGTCCCTGTCTCAGGCCTTGTCGCCGGGAATGTGATCACGGCAAACGTGGCGAACGGAGGAGCGACTTCCGGGTTCTCAGCCCCCGTGGTGGTCTCGGCCAACGCCGCCGATGTGACACCGGCCCCCATGGTGAGCTCGCCCATCGACGCCGGAGCCACGAGCGTGACGGGCATCTCCACCTCCCCCCCGGGGACGATCATCGACGTCTACGTGGACGATTCGTTCGTGGGCCAGACGGCGGTCCAGGCGGACCATTCCTGGTCCCTCGGCGGCATCGGGGCCCTCACGGATGGGCAGAAGATCACCGCCACCGCCACCGATTCTGCCAACAATCACGGCACCAGCGCTCCCTCCGCGCCCGTCTACGTCTCGGCCAACGCGGGCGACCAGACGCCGGCCCCCACGGTCCTCGGACCCATCTACAACGGGGCCACGACGGTGATCGGCACATCCACTTCCCCGGCGGGCACGCTCATCGACGTCTTCGTGAACGGGGTCTTCCTCGGCCAAACCACTGTTCAGACGGGAGGCGCGTGGAGCCTGTCGGGTATCGGCTCCCTGGCGAACCTCGATTCCGTCACCGCCACGGCCACGGACTTGGCGAACAACCACGGCACCAGCGCCCCTTCGGCACCCGTCATCGTCGAACCCTCCGGCTCCGGGAATGTGACTCCGGCTCCCTCGGTTGATTCTCCCATCAGCGCCGGGGCCACGTCCGTTTCAGGGACCTCTCCCTCACCCGATGGCACCCGGATCGACGTTTACGCGGGCCTGACCTTCGTAGGCTGGACAACGGTTAGCGGAGGGACGTGGAGCCTGAGCGGCATTTCCGCCCTCACGGACGGCCAGGTCGTGACGGCCACGGCCACGGACAGCGCACACAGCCTCGCCACGTCCTCGCCTTCGGCCCCCGTGACGGTCTCAGGGGCAAGCGGAACCACCCCCGCCCCCTCCGTGACGGGTCCCATCTACGCCGGAGCGGCCAGCGTCACGGGGACCTCCACATCGCCGAACACGACCGGAATCGATGTTTACGTGAACGGAGTGTTCCTTGGTCACACCACGGTGACCAGCGGCGGATGGACGCTTGGCGGCCTCTCACCGCTCGTGGCAGGCACCGTGATCACCGCCACCGCCACGGAGACAGGCAAGGGCACCAGCGCTCCATCGAGCGGCGTCACTGTCTTAGCGGCACTCCCAGCGCTCCTGAGAGTGAAGTGGGCCACGTTGACGGGCTCGGGTGCGCTGGTCCCCCCTGTTCAGGCCACTGTATTCCCCAACGCGCCAAGTGATCCGGCCCTGCCCACGAGTAGCCCAGAAGTCACCTCTTTTGCCTCCGGCACCTACTTTCCGGACGAGACCACGGACGCGACGGATACCACCGTCCAGGTTGTCTACTACCAGCTTGAAGGCAACGCCGGAAGCACTCTCCGTGTCACCAAGAGCGGCGGGAACGTGGTCATCACTTATTGAACCTGCAGATGTCCCCTCTCCGGAGGGGCGCGCAAAAGAAGGGCGGGAGAATGTTCCCGCCCTTTTCCTGTTTTTGGCTGCTCGTTCAGGCGACCAGGGTTGCGCCCTCGTACCAACTTGCCGTCCTTCGTCTACGTCCCGCAGGCGAGGATACACCTTCTCGCCGCGGCCGGGATGTGGATCCCGGCCCACGGGAAAGGACAGGTTGGTATCAGGCGGCGGGGCCGGCCCCCCTCTCCGGATCGGCCATGATGTTGGCGATGATGTCGGTGCGGTAGACCCTGGCCAGCTCGATGGAGACGGCGAAAAGCAGGGGCCCCACGATGACTCCCAGGAACCCCATGGTGGCGAGACCCCCGAGGACCCCCAGGAGGATCACCAGGAGGGGGATCTTGGCCTTGCCGCTGATGAAGAAGGGGCGGATGAAGTTGTCGATGCTCGATATGACCAGGACGCCCCAGATCACCAGGAAGATCCCGTTCCCCACGTGGTCGGTGGCGAGGAGGTAGAGGGCGGCCGGCACCCAGATCAGCGCGGTACCGACGAGGGGGATGAAGGCGCAGACGATCATCACGGCCCCGAAAAATACGGGCGACGGCACCCCCGCGATGGCGAAGCCGATTCCCCCCAGAACCCCTTGGACGACGCAGGTGAGGACGATGCCGTACATGACGGCCCCCACCACTCGCTCCACCGTGGAAGCAAGAATGACCTTGTCCGTATCCTTCAGCGGGACCATTTCCCAAAATCGCTTCACCATGCCCTCGCCGTCCCGGAAGAAGAAGAACAGCAGGGCCACCATGACGAAAAACTTTACGACGGCCCCGAGGGTGTTCACCAGGATGGCTTTCGAAACGCCCACGGCCAGGGAACTCGCGCTATTCATGGCCGAGAGGAGCATGGCCTTCACGTCCACCTCGCTCAGGATTGGCTGGAGCTTCTCGATAATCTTTGCCACGGTGGGGTTGCTGAGGAACTCTTGACGCCCGGGAATCTGGCCCGTGGCGGCGGACTTCTGTACAAATTCGTAGACGGTCACCGTCTGCCCGGCGAAGAGGATGGCCATGATCGTCACGGGAACCACCACCACGAGGACTACTATGACCGTCGAGAAGGCCGAAGCTAGGGAAACCCTGCCACGGAAGATTTTCAGGGAGAGACGCTGCAGGGGGTGGGCAGCCAGCGCGATGACCGCGGCCCAGGCGATGGCGGAAAGGAACGGCGAGAGGAGCCTGAACATGAGCGCGAGGATCGCCACGAGGCCGCCGAAGTACACCAGCGCGAAAAACACCTTCCGGTCCATGCTGTTCTCCCTTGGCAGACAGTATAGGAGTGGGGACTGGCTCCGGTAAAGCGGGGCCTTCTCTGGGCCCCCGCACCCCCCTATCCGGTCCGCCGACAGCGCCCCTTCTGCTATACTCCTCCCTATTTTGCGGGGGGAATCCATGGCCAGGATCGTATCGTTGTTGATTGCCTTCTTCGCATGCCTCTCTCTCCCGGCCGCCGGCGTGAAGTGGCATCAGCCCGCCACCAAGGCGTCCGACCCGGCCCTGACCGCAACCTACCAGCGCCTCACCGAACCCGTTCCGCTCAAGGGCCGCCAGGTCTCGGGCCTGGCCCTCGCACGACCTGGGATCAAGATCCTCATGGAAACGGGGACCCTCGGGATGGAAGACCAGCCCGTCACCAATGGGTCCAGGGGCTACGTCTTCACCGGCAAGGCCAGGCTCGACTTCTCGGTGACGGATCCGGTGGAGCGGGCACACATGAAACTCTTCACGGGCAAAGAGGAGTGGCAGGGCCTGGAACTGGGCGCCCTCTACCTCCTGCCCACGGGGCCCTCCGACCCCTTCCAGGGGAACTTTCCGGAGCCCATGCTGGAGCCTGCCGACCTTGCCGGCCTCAAGTACGCCCTGCACTGGGATGGCCTGAGTGCCCTGGCCAATCTCCTCAACAAGGACTCCAGGAAGCCGGAGGATCTCCTCGTCCTCTTCTCCGCGGGCGGAGACCTCTGGTGCTACCGGTTCGATTCCGAACAGCCCGAGGAGGTCGCCCTCCTGAGGCTGGGCAAACCTGCTGGAACGGACGGATGGTGGTGGGATCCCGTCGTGAGTCTCCATCTCAACGGTGCGGGCGAGCTTTCCCCGGAGAATTCGGCCCGGGAGGTCAACGCCAAGTTCCGCCAAGACGTGGGGCACATCGGGCTCGACCTCGCCGTTTCCGCTTCCGGCATGGTGACCAGCGGGAAAGCCTCCCTCGCCTTCACCCCCCTCAAGCAGGGGACGGCGTGCCTCCTCTGGCTGGATCCCATGCTCGCTGTCACCAAGGTGCATACGGGCGAAGGTGCACCCCTGCCGTTCCTCCAGATGGACTACAGCAAACTCCACGCCTCGGGCGAATGGGGGCTCCTCGTCGTCCTCCCCGAGGGTAGCCCCAAGCCGGTGGAAATCGTCGTGGAGTACGGCGGTGAACTGTTCGAGACGACCCCGCTGAGATACCTCATCCTCAAGCAGGAGGACATGTGGTACCCGAGCCTTCCCGACGCGGACGGCCAGGCTTTCGACATCTCGGTCACGGTGCCGGCCCAGTACGAGGCCCTGTCCATCGGTGATCTGGTGGAACGGACGACGGCGGGATCGACGGCGACCTATCACTACAGGTTCTCGGACAGAAGTTCCCTGGCCACCCTCGCCGTCGGGACGCTCCGCCATTTCAAGCAGCAGGCGGACGGCGTGGCGGTGGAGGTGGCCTTCCCCGATTCCGTTTGGACGGCCGCCCACCAGACCAACGAGGAAGCCACGCGCACCCTGATCTTCAACTGCATCAAGATCGACACGAAGCTGTACGGCCCTCCCCGATACAACAAGCTGTCCGTGGCGCTCTGCGGGTCCGGCCACGGGCGTGGATTCCCCACCCTGCTGCTCCTCTCGACCCTCTCGGACCAGTCCATGATCGCCCACGAGACGGGGCACCAGTGGTGGGGCAACATCGTGGAGCCGCTCACGTACCGGGACGCATGGATATCCGAGGCCCTCGCCCAGCTCGCCGCCTACGACTACGCCATGGTCATCTACGGTCCCAAGAAAGTGAAGGAATCGCTCGACCGGGTCGAACTCGACCTGGACATGTACCTCTCCTCGAGCTACAAGCCCACGTGGTCGGACGGCCCCATACTCCTCGGGGGAAGGCTCAACAACACGCTCGAGCCCATCAGCAGCTACCAGACCATCGTCTACGGCAAGGGTGCCTGGGCCATGGTGAACCTCCGCAAGATTGCCGTGGCCTCGCCGGCCCATTCTATGCAGGCCTTTTACGATGCCCTGCAGGACTTTCTGAGGACCTATTCGGGTCAGAAGGCGACCACGGCGGACTTCCAGAAGGTGATGGAGCGCCACCTTCGCATGGACCTGGGGTGGTTCTTCGACCAGTACTTCCGCCGGACCGAGATACCCAACGTCACTGTCAAGGCCCGCGCCGAGAGAACTTCTGCCGGCTGGCGGCTCGTGGCTGAAGGAACGCAGGACACGGATTTCCGCCTCTACATCCCCATACAGTTCGCCCTCGACAAGAACTCCCAGGAGGTCATCTTCAGGCTGGACGGCCGCCAGGGAAGACAGGAGTTCGACCTTCCCGGCGAACCCTCCTCGGTGAAGGTCGACGGCCTCAACGAGACCCTTGCGCGGGTGAAGTCTTAGCCCATCAGCGCCGCCGCGCGAATGCGAGGGTGAAGGGGACGGGCACGGCGAGGGCCAGGCAGATGGCCGCCCCCGTGGGCACGTCCCAGTGGATGGAGGCCAGGGTCCCCACGGCGCTCCCCAGGGCTC
>JAKAJA010000080.1 GCA_021814085.1 Acidobacteriota bacterium
CGACCTGGGAAATAGCCAGGGTCAACTCCCACCTTGGCCGAGGGCTTCGCGCAGTTCCGCCACCGAGCAGGTGGCCGTGCCGGCCTTCCCCACGACCACGCCCGCCGCGGCATTGGCGAGGAGCGCAGCTTCCATGAGGGGGCGCCCGCTGGCCAGGCCGAGGGCCAGTGCCGCCACCACGGTGTCGCCCGCGCCGGTCACGTCATAGACCTCTCTGGCTTTGGTCGGAAGGAGTTCTATCCCCTCGTCCCGGCGTGCCAAGGCCATGCCCTCGTCGCCCAGGGTAAAAAGGACCGCGTCCCAGTCCGTCCGATCGAAGAGGTCTGCCGCCACGTGAACGAGCTCGACGGTGGCGAAGGGGCGTCCGTAGAAACCCGCCGCCTCCTGGCGGTTGGGGGTGACCACGGTGGCGCCGGGGTAGGGGAAGTGAATCGGTTTCGGGTCCACCACGTAGGCGACCTTGGCCTCTCGGACCATCTTCCCGACGACGGCCAGGAACGCGGGGGTGAGGACACCCTTGGCGTAGTCCGAAACGACGAGGGCCCCGCAGTGCGGAAGGGCTTCGCGCACGGCCGCCTCGAGCCGGTCCCAGACCTCCCGCGCGACGGGCTCCCGGTTCTCCCGGTCCACCCTCACCACCTGCTGGTGCTGGGCGATGATGCGGCTCTTCACCGTGGTTGTTCGACCGGGGACGGTGAGGATTCCCGAGCCGTCCAGCCCGCTCTGCTCCAGCAGGTCCAGAAAAGACTCGCCGTACCGGTCGTCCCCCACAACTCCCACGAGGAGGGCTTCTCCGCCCAGGGCCCGGACGTTGTTGGCCACGTTGGCCGCCCCCCCGGGGACCCTCTTCTCGCTCGTCACCTCCACCACGGGGATGGGGGCCTCGGGCGAGATCCGCCGCACCGCGCCTTGGACGAAACGGTCCAGCATCATGTCGCCCAGGATGAGGAGGCGCGTCCCTTTCCAGTCCGGCAGGGTCACTCGCACGGCGTTCTCTCCATCGGGCCCAGCTGCCCGAATTTCCCAGCGGGTTCAGCTGCCCGAATTTCCCAGCCGGTCATATGCCCGCATTTCCCGGCGGGTTCAGATACCCGCCATCCCCAGCGGGTCATATGCCCGCCATCCAAAGATAGGCCCAGTTGAGCAGAAAGGCCGCACCCAAGGCAAGCCAGATCCATTTCTCCTCCCGCCTTCCCACCTCGATCCGGAAGTCCCGGCCCGCGAGCCGGGCCACGGCCCCCGTAAGGAACCAGAGGGAGAGCCCGAGGATGATCAGGGCGAAGAAGGGATTCATATGGATCGCCTGAGCCACCTGCCCTCTGAGTAGGAGCTGGCTCATTCTGGTGCCGCCGCAGGACGGGCACGGGTGGCCCGTCATCACGTGGAATCCGCAAGGGGGGATCCACCTTTGCGGAACCAAGGAGATGATCCAGCCGAGGCCCGCGAGGAGCGCTACGCCGAGGCCGATGAAGGGCCACGCCGGCAGAGATCCGGCTTTCTGGTGGCGGCGGAATTGGAACTTCACGGCAATGTCTTCTTTTCGGTGGGCCCGGACGATCCCTTTGGACTCGTGGCGGTCCTGAGGCAGGCCTCCAGGGACTTCCACGGCTCCTCCTTAAGCACTATAGCTACAGGGCGTCCCTTGGCGTGTGCCAGGCGGCGGCCCTCCTGCTCCTGCCCGATCTCCACCATCTCTTCGAATCCCTCTCCCTTGAGGGTGATCGTCGCGGCAACCGCGCCGAAGCCCGGCGTAGAGGGGCCGGTCCAGGGGATTGCCCTTTCGCCCTTCAGCCCTTCCAGGGCGGCCGTGACCAATCCCCCGTCCGAGGTGCTGGAGCCCGAGGAAACTTTGCCCTCGACCTTCCACGCCCCATCCTTCCTTCGGGTGAGGGTGAGCCCCTGTTGGCCCCCGATGATCACTTCCTTGGCCTCGGAGACGTCGCGCCGAAAAAGCCCGAGAGAGCGCAGCCCGTCTGGACGTTCAAATAGAGACTTGAGGCCGTTTCGCGAGATGACCATGACGGAGGGGCGCCCCGATACGGTGGCGTATATCAAGTCCTTTTTCGGGTCTCCTCCCGGGACGGGACCTCCCAGGGCGATATCCACGGCTGGCCCCTTGGTCATCTCGATGCGGATTTTGTCCCTGGGCGGGTCGAGCCCGGCCCCCTTCCGGTCCAGAGAAGCGTTGGCGCCCGCATCCAGGAAGGAGTCCACCAGGCAAAGGGACACGTCGTCCAGCACCTGAGTGATCTTGTCCTCGGCGCCCCAGTCGTCGAAGGGCGCTGTGACCTGCCAGCCCCCATCCTTCGCGGTGCGGTGGAAGGCGAGCTTCCGGCCCCCCTCTCCCTCCAGGCTGAGGGACTGCACGTCCTGGGTGGCCGCGGCCGTGAGGTTCTTGAGTCTGAAGTCGTCCGCCGGGCGGAGGAGGAGGCTCTCCAGGTCAGCAGGCACGAGGGCCGGCCGACCGGCAACTCGCAGGTACAGGCCCTCGCCGAGGGGAGCCTTGGCACCCACCTCTACGAGGATGGGGCGGTCGCCGCCCCGCACGTCCCAGGTGGCCCTTGGCTTGTCCAGCCCCATGGAGGCGAGGGGCGTCCCTGCTTCTGGGAAATGCAGCGCTCGGGCCTGATTCAGCCGCTCCACGAAGCCCTCTACGGCATAACGGTCCGCGGCGTCCTTCAACGGAGCCAGAAGGCTCCACTGGTCCTCGGGGCCCCTCTTCAGCTGGAGCGGACCCTCTCCCGATCGGGCGAGCTCCGTCACTTTGTCTGGAGAGAGGTCGAAGACCTTGTTGTGCTGTTCGGCGCTCTCGTCGGTGGAGGGCTGGTTCCGCTCCCAGACGAGGATGGCGACCACCAGGGCCACCACTAGGCCGAGGAGCACCCACGTGGAGCGCTTCAAAATCACCTCCGCCGCCGCAGGTAGACCCACACGCCCGCCAGCACCACGGCGCCGGGCAGGCCCACAGTGAAGAGGATGAAGAGGACGTTGGATTGGGACCCCGTTAGATTCAGGTGGGTTTCCACGGCGCTCTTGGGGGGAATGGCGATCCTGTTCTCCTGGGAGAGGAGCCAGTGGACGCTGTTCAGCGCCATGAGGAGGTTCCCACCCCCCGTCTGGATGAGGGCGTCGCTGGCCCAATCGGAGTCGCCGAACACCACCAGCCGTGCTTTTTTATCGGCCTTGTCGGAGGAGACGGAGGCAGCCACCGTTAGGGGTCCCGGGGTATCGTCGGGGTCCTTCTTCACGTCGTCCAGGTGGAGCAGGTCCTTCTCTCCCCACGATTCACCCGTGGTCCGGACGAGGGGCTCGGCCCGGTAGGCCGAGTCAGATGGGTTCTGGGTCTTGAGGGATTGTGACAGGGTGAAGAGGACGGGGAGTTTGTTCTGCGCGAGGTCCTTCACGATGGGACTTTCCGCGAAATTGGCCGCGAAGAAGGTCTGTGCCCCGAGGTAGGGCACGGTGGCCTTGGGATCGATGACGATGTCCCGTCCCAGGGCGAGGCCCCACGTCGTCAGGAGCCCTTCGAGGCCCGTGTCCCCAAAGGCCTTGGCCCCCTCGGTCAGCTCCGGACCCAGAAGGAGGAGGGCCTTCCCGCCTCCGGCCAGATAGGACCCGATGACCGCGGCCTCCTGGGGCAGGAATGGCTTCTGCGGGCCGGCCACGACGAGGAGGTCGCAGTCCTTTGGCACATCGGATTTGCCTAGGCTCTCCCAGTCCCTCACCTGGGCTCCCTCCTTGGCCAGGCGGTCCCGCAAAACAGCCGTTCCCTCACCCTTCTGTCCACCCCCCCGCTCGCCGTGCCCCGAGGTGAATAGGACCACCGGTTTCTTGGGATCCAGGGAGTTCAAGATGGCGTTTGTGAAGGCCTCCTCGGCCTTGAAGGCCTTCACCTTGGGCTGCCCCCCGAACTGCATGGCGGCGAAGTCGTAATCCACCATCTGGTCCTTTTCCACGTAGCGGCTGTTCTCCCCCGTGTCGAACACCACCACGTTCGCCACCTGGACCTTGTATTTTTTCGCCAGCATCTGCACCCGGGCTGGATCGCGGTCCGTGTCGATGTAGTCCACGTGGACCTTCTTGGAGGCGTCCTGATAGGCGGAGAGAAGGTCCTTCACCCGCTGGTAGAGTTCGTCGCCCGGGGCGATGAAGACGACCACGTTCAGGGGGGCCTTGAGGTCCCCGAGGACCTTCCTGGTCTGGCCCGAAAGGGTGAAAGAGCGGGACGACGTGAGGTCCCAACGATGGTAGTGGCGGTAAGTCAGATAGTTGAAGATGCCGAAGAGGGCCAGGCAGAGGGCGAGGAATATACCCCAGTTGGCTTCCTGGAGGACGTTTTTTCGCAGGGGTCTCATTTCCACCTCCTCGCCTGGAGGGCCTCGTAGGAGAGGGCGAGGAACAGGAAGGCCCCAGAGAGGCAATAGGCCACGTGCCGGCTGTCCACCACCCCGCGGCCGAAGTCCTGCACGGTCCCCCAGAGGTCCACATACTCCAGGATGCCCTTCCAAAAGGGGTCCGTGGTCAATATGGACAGGACCGAGAGAGAGATGAGGAGGACCAGGACGCCGAAGCCCAAGATGGCGGCCACTACCTGGTTCTTCGAGGCGAAGGAGGTGAAGAGGCCCGCGGCCAGGAAGAACATTCCCACCAGGAGGATCCCTAGATAGCCCGTGAAGACCGGGCCCCAGTCCACCTTCGAGAACCGGCTCAAGACCAGCCCGTAGAGGAGCGTGGGGAGCCAGATGGCCACGTACATGGCCAGGGCGCCGAGGTACTTGCCCATCACCACTTCGAAATCGGAGACGGGAGCGGTCATGAGGGTCTCCAGGGTCCCGCTCTTTCTCTCCTCGGCCCCGAGCCTCATGGTGACCACGGGGGCCATGAGGATCATATAGATCCAGAAGAACATGGTCCCGCCGAAGAAGACCGCCATGGGACTGGCCGAGAAGGCCCCGGGCTGGCTCAGGGCCGCCAGGATGACGGAGAAGATGAACCCGTTCATGACGAGGAAGGAGGCCACCACGATATAGGCCATGGGGGCAAAGAAGAAGGAGAGAATCTCTTTTTTGGCGATGGCGCAGATGGCCCTCATGCCGGCACCTCCGCGCCGCTGTCCCGGGTCGTGATGGAGAGGAAGGCGTCCTCCAGGGAGACCCGCTCCTGGGTGAGCTCGACGAGGGGGATATCCCTCCCCGCGCACGCCCTGAATAGGGCCTCGCGGATATCTTTGCCGGGTGCCGATGTGAGGCGGAACCTCGCTGCGCCGCCGCTCTCTTCGAGGAGAGTGAACCCCTCCACCCCCGGAACCGACGCGACGCAAGCCTCAGCCGCTTCTCTGGCTGCCTTGAGCCCGCACACGAGGCGCTCGGCTCCGCTCAGGTCCTTGTGCAGGTCGGCCAAGGTGCCGTCGAAGAGGAGCCTCCCCTCGTGGATGATCAGAGCCCGGGAGCAGATGGCCTCCACCTCCGGCAGGATGTGTGAGGAGAGGAGGACCGTGTGGTCCTCCGCGAGCTGTTTGATGAGGTGCCGCGTGTGGACCACCTGGCCCGGGTCGAGCCCCACCGTGGGCTCGTCCAGGATGAGGACGGGCGGGTTGGCCAGGAGGGCGTCGGCGAGGCCCACCCGCTGGCGGTATCCCTTGGAGCACGTGGCGATGATGCGGTCGGCCACGTCGGTCACCTCGCAGGCCTCCAACACCTCCTGGATCCGTTTCCGCCGGCTCGCCCTGGGCACCCCCTTGAGGGCCGCCCTGAACTCGAGGTACTCCCGGACGCGGAGATCTTCGTAGAGGGGATTGTTCTCGGGGAGGTAGCCGATCATAGCGCGGACGGCCTTGCTGTCCTGCGAGACGGGCTTGCCGTCGAGGAAGACGTCGCCCGCATTGGGTCGCAGGTAGCCCGTGATGATCCGCAGGGTAGTGCTCTTTCCCGCCCCGTTGGGGCCCAGGAATCCCACGATCTCCCCACGGCCCACCTTGAAGGACACGCCGCTGACCGCCTCCCTGTCGCCCCAGCGCTTGACCAGGCTTCGAACATCAATCATGGAGGGCTCCGGGAAAACTAAGCGAGGGTCGCGAGAAAAGTCGTCGCCCGCTTGGCGACGGACTCCATGCCCGCATCGAGAGCCCGCTGCCGAAGGGCCTCAACCTGGGACGGCTGGGGCTCGGGCCCGAGGGCCCGGCATGCGTTCAGGAGGAGTACCAGATCGGCGCAGTCCACCGCCTTGGCGGCGAGGGCCTCCACGGCGGGACGATCCCCGGCCGCGCCGTAGAACTCGAGGGCGTCGTGGAACCGCCCCGCGTCCTGGTACTTCCGCCCCCACGCCGAGAGATCCTGCGGGGGAAGGGGCTTGACGAACAAAATCAGCTGTTTCTGGGCTACGGTGAGGGGAAATGCCAGCGATGCCATGATGCCTCCTGCGGGCCATAACGTAGCACAGGTCCGTCTTCCGGGTCACTCCGGCAGGGCTGGCTCAGGGGGCCGGAGGCGGCCCGGGGAGAAGGATAACCCTCCTCCCCGGGGCAATACGATCAGCCCTTGATGGCGATTTTCTTGGGCTTGCTCTCCTCGGCCTTGGGGATGGTCACCTCGAGAATGCCGTCCTTGTAACTGGCGCCGATGGCATCGGACTGGACCCTCGTGGGGAGGGTGAAGGACCGGACAAAGCGCCCGTAGGCCCGCTCGATGCGGTGGTAGCTCTCCTTCTTCTCCTCGTCCTCGAAGCGCCGGTCACCAGAGATGGTGAGGACGTTGTTTTCCACGTTGATGTCCAGGTCCTCCTTCTTCATGCCGGGCATGTCGGCCTTGAGGACGAACTGGCTCTCCTCTTCCTTGAGGTCCACGGCGGGAATCCACTGGCCGTATTCCAGGGCCCCATTCGCTTGGCCATAGGCCTGTTCGAACATGCGGTTCAGGCGGTCGTTCATGGTCACGAGTTCTCTCAAAGGGCTGTAGCGAGTGACGGTGGCGTTCATTTCTGTTCTCCTTTTTCAAAGGACCGATAACACGATCCGATAATAAGATAGGGTCATTATTTATAATTGTCAAGTTATATGACTGAATAACGCGCATATTTTGAAGTGTTGATATGTAACTCATTTAATATCAGTTAATTACGGGCAGAATATGCTGTGGGATTGGAAGGAAACTACTTAGGGTTTGAGCTTCTTCTGGAGTTTTTCAATGAGTAGAAGGGCTTCGAGGGGGGTGAGCCTCTCCGGGGTGGCCTTTCTTATGGCCTCCACGACTTCCCTTTCCGCGTCCCGTTCCTCGATCGCGAATAGAGTGCCCTGGCGGGAGGAGGTTTCAACGGGCAGCTGGGCCATGGCCAACCCTGCCCGGCGCGCCTCGAGGTCCTGGAGGATCTCCTTGGCCCGGTTCACCACTCCGGGTGGAATGCCCGCGAGCTCCGCCACGTGGATGCCGTAGGATTTGTCCGCGGCGCCCTCCTCGACGGTCCTCAGGAAGTGCACCTTGCCAGCGTACTCCCGCACGGCCATGGTGAGATTCTTCACCCCGGGAAGGGTCCTCCCCAGTTCCGTGAGCTCGTGGTAGTGCGTGGCGAAGAGGGTTCTGCATCCCACGCCGTCTGGCCCCCGCAGGGCTTCGACGACGGC
>JAKAJA010000081.1 GCA_021814085.1 Acidobacteriota bacterium
ATACGATGACGTAGTTAGGCTCGGCGGCCTCGCGCATGGCCTCCCGGGCCACCATGGAGCTGGAAAAGACAGAAGCCATTCCAAGGGTGTCCGCGGCCGCGTCGGTCCGCCACGGCACCCCGGACATCCCTTTCCAAATCGGGATGAGGGGGCGGCACAGGAAATCCTCTGGAGTCACCGTGCGGCTGCCCGCCGTGGTGTTCAGTCCGCCCCCCAAGTCCAAAAGGAAAAATGCCATGGGGAGCGGAGATGCGAGCTTCACCGCGTTCTTGGTCTCTCGGGTGGCGAGGCGGCCGGCCTCGAACATCTCGCGGACGGCCACCTCGTGGGCGAACCGGAGGATGTCGTGGATGGTCTTGCAGCGGGACGCCTTGAAACCGGGATGGCGGGGGTCCGTGAGGTTGAGGGGCGTCACGTGGGCCAGGGCCTTGCGGAACCGCTTGAGAACCAATGGTTCGTCCCCTTCGAACGGGGGCTTCGGTGAATCCTTCAGCAGTGCGCCGATCCTTCCCTCGTAGACGTTTCCCAGGTCCCCGTCCACGGTCACCGTCATACCGTGGGAGAGGACGGCCGTGGCCGAACCCGTGCCCAACAGCGCGGGGACACCGAACTCGCGCGCCACCGTGGCAAGGTGGCTGGCCGTGGAGCCGCGGTCGGTGACGAACGCCACTGCTCTGTCCACGGCTTCCGCCAGACGGGGAGAAGCCGAGGCGGCGACCAGCACGGCACCGTAGGGGACCAATTGGACGTCCTCCTCGGACCGGAGGATGTGGACCGGGCCCGAGGCGCACCCGCGGCAGGCGACCACCCCACGGCTCAGAAGTGGAACCAGCCCGGCCCGCCGCTTCATCAGATCCTCCACCGGCTTCGCGGGAGCGAATGTCCGGAGGGGGCGGGACTGAAGGATGTAGATGGCATTATTGGAATCCAGAACCCACTCGACGTCTTGAGCCCGTCCGAAATGCTGCTCCAGCCGGTGCCCGAAGCCCCCGAGCTGGCCCAGCTGATCAACGGTCAGGCACGACTCCTCCTGCATCCACCCGGGCACGTCCACCTGGACAAGCCCCGGACCCTCCCTGCAGAGGAGCATATGCCCCTTCCTGGCGACGCTTATCTCCACGGGTTTAGGATCGGGGCGTCCGGAGAGCCGGAACAGATCGGGCGTCTGAGAGCCATCCACCGTTGGGCACCCCAGCCCCCATTGTCCCGCGATCGTCATGGAATCGGCCTCGGGTTCCTGCGGGTCCCTGGTGTAGAGGACACCGCTGGAGCGGGCGTCCACCATGGCGATGACGCCAATGGCCATGGGCGCGAAACTGTCGTCGATTCCCTTGGCCTTAAGGTAGACGAGGGCCCGGGGGCCAAACTGGCTGGCGAGGACCTCCTGGCAGGTCCCGAGAAGGGAGCGGCGGTCCACGTTGAGGACGGAGTCGAACTGGCCGGCGAAACTGAATTCTCCGTCCTCTCCGACCGCGCTGGACCGGACCGAAACCTTGAGCGGTGCGCCCAGCTTTCGCTCGAGGGTGTCGAAGGCATCCAGGACGGCCTTCCCCACCGGCTCCGGCCAGTGGGCGCCCATGACCAGGCCCCTGATGGCGTCACTGGCCCTGGAGAGCTCCGCCTTGTCCCGGAGGGAGATGGAGTCCAACTCGGAGGAGATGGTCGGCAGGAGATTGCCGTGCTGCAGAAAGAGCCAGCAGGCCGAGGTGGTGATGCAGAATCCGTCGGGAACCGGAAGCCCGATGTCGACCTTGAGCTCGGCCAACCGTCTGATTTTTCCCCCCGCGAGGCCGAGGGGAGCTTTGTTCAAGGAGCCAAGATCGAGGACGCTGGGTCCGATCGCCTGGCGGCCGGTCCCGTGAATGGCGAGGTCCGTCTCGCCGACCACCCTTTCCAGCGTCCGCCCCAGCTCCTTGTGCCTCCCACCGGACATGGCATGGAGGTTCTTCACGACCGTCGATGAGAGTTCCGTGATCTGGGCAAGGGACTTTTCCACATAGGCGCGGTCGAAGACGTATTCCCCCGTGGCGTTCGTCTGCATATCCGCCATGAGCTGCAGGGCGCGGGTGTTGGCGTCTACCAGGTGTCGGTAGGCTTCGTATTTGTTCAGCAGGAGGCGCCTGGCCTCCTCGTCGGACAGCCTGCCGAAACGGGCCTTGAGCCGCCCAAGGAAACGCTGCAGGGGCACGGTCACGCCTCCTCGTGAACCGACGCGGGGTCGAAGTCGGGGTCGAACATGTAGTTGCCCTTGAAGAACGCATCCACGAACCAGTCTACGGCAGCCGTGTCGTGGAGGCGCATGTCGAGCTGGCGAGTGGCGACGATAAGCCTTCCCAGCAGCGCCAATCTTTCCAGGGTCGGCTCTCTGCCGAACTTTCGGAGCCTCGCGTTCACCAGGTCACGATGGCACTCCACCTGGAAGTCCACGCGGTTCAGCACCCTTCCGATCAGGAGGCACCGGTTGACCCTTCGGGCTTCGTCGGCGGCGCCCCCCTTGAATCGGAAGCTGATGTAGTTACCGCCCATGGAGTCGGCGCAGTAAGCATCCACCGCCGCGAAGTGGTATCCGATCCGCGAACTGAAATTGCAGTACGCATCCGCCGCGATCGCGTAACTCCTGTCGCCCAGGCTCCTCTCCCCGTGCTCGACGACCGGAGTGAAGAGGGCCTGCGCCGTCACGGAGGCGAACCCTTTCACGCTGAGGGCGCGAGGAGTCCACCAGTTGAGGGCGGGGTCCGTCATTCCCGCGAGGAGCGCCTTCAATGGGACGGACGTGACGTCCTCAATCCCGATCTCCCGGGCGCCCGCTTCGGGGAGCAGCCCCCCGCCCAGGTCGATGACGTGCACGGTAAAAGGCAGCCGGGCCCGGAGTGGGAGGGACCGCATCTGGCCGTAGGACACGGTGTCGCTCAGACGGAACATCTCCTCGAACGCCTTCTCGTGGACGAACCTCGCGATATCGTGGAAGGACTTGCAGGAGCTCGCCCGGAACTCGGCCGATTTCGGGTCCGTCAGGGTCAAAGCGACCACGTGTCTCGACACTTCCTCGAGGATTCCGAAGACGGGAGTCCCTGCCATCCTCCTTGGGACGGCCGTGTTTTTCGCGCCGAGAAGGCTGTCCACGCGTCCCTCGTAGACCGCGCCTCGGCTTCCGTCCACCGTCACGATGTCGCCCGTCGCGATCGTGGAGGTGGCCCCGTGCGTGTCCAGCACGGCGGGAATCCCGAACTCCCTGGACAGAGACGCCATGTGTCCCGTGGGTGCGCCCACGTCCGTTACGATCGCCGCGGCCCTGTCCATGACCTGCACGTACCGCGGGTGAGAGTGCCGGGCAACGAGGACCCCGCCCAGCGGGAAATCGTGGACGTCCTCCGGGCTCAGGGAAAGGACGGCGGGGCCGCTGGCGAAGCCGGCGCAGGCGGACGCCCCTTCGATCAAAAGGCGGTGCCCGTCGACTTGTGCGGGGGCCGGTTCCTGTCCGCCGCCCAGTGCGCACAAGTGAAGAGGCCTGGCCTGGAGCAGCATGAACCTGCCGTCGCGGCCGAGGGCCCACTCCACCTCTTGCGGTACGCCGTAATGGCGTTCCACCTCGAGGATGAGGCGGGCAAGCTCCCGCGCCTGATCGCCCGTGAGGCAGTAGGATTTTCGGAGTCTGGGCGGGACCGGCACCGTGTCTATTCCTCCGTGAGCCATCGGCTCGGCGCTCGTCTCCTTGGACCCCAAGGTGAGGGAGAGGAAGGCCAGATCATCCCCTTTCCGCACGGTCCACGAATCCGGGCTCACCGAGCCTTCAACCGTGGCCAGCCCAAGGCCCCACGAGCCGTTGATCACCATCCGCCCAGCCTCGGGATGGTTGGGGTCCACCGAACACGCCACGCCGCTGGCGACTGCTTCCACCATGGCGAGACAGGCGACCCCCATGGGCGTGTCCTCGTCCGGAATGCCTCGGATCGCCCGGTAGCGGATTGCCGTAGGCGTGTACAACCCCGCGATGACCTCTTTGTAGGCGGAGGCCAGGGCATCCTCGGTAACGTTCAGCACGCTGACGTACTGTCCGGCGAAAGAGAGATCTCCGTCCTCCCCAACGGCGCTGGATCGCACCGCCACGCGGAGCGGGCGGCCTAGGATCGACTCCAGGGCGGAGAACCCTTCGCGCAGGCTGCCTCCGATGCGGGGGGGGAGGGCGGCGCCCAGGATGAGCGACCGGATGGATTGGCTGACGGCCGAGGCCGACTCCATGTCGTTGGCATCAAGGCCGAGGAGGCGAGCGCGGATCTCATCTCCCAACTGGTTGGCCTCGAGCAACTCCAGACAGGCGTCGGTGGTCACGGCGAAGCCCTCGGGTACGGGAAGGCCGGCCCGGCTCTTCATCTCACCCAGGTTGGCGCTCTTGCCCCCGACCAGATCCAATTGGGCCAGGCTCAGGGAGCCGAGGGGAAGGACGAGGGGGCCCTTCAGTTTGGGCCGGGCCCTGTCGAGGATGTTCTCCACCGACCGGCGGATGTCCGCGAAACGCAAGAACAGCTCCGAATAGCGCCGGTCGGAAAGGGTATTCAGGGTCTGGATCATTCGGTAGGTATGGCTGGCGGCGGTGACGCACCGGGACCGAATGAAGGCCATCCCGAAGGTGGTGGTACCATCGAGCACCTGCTCCATGTCGGCGATCACCTGAAGGATCTCGTCGTTGGAGGAGATGAGGTCCTTGAACGCCAGGTACTGCAGGTACAACGCGGCTTTCGCGTCGGGCCTGGCTGCGAGGGGGACCCACCTGTTGGGTCCGAATAGCCTGCGGAGAAAGCGCTGGATTCTCACGTGCCCGCCATGCCTCCCCCCTCACGCCTCCGGCTGGCAGGCCGCCGCCGGTCAGCCCCTTCGCGCCATGCGGAGTCCGCTAGATGCCTGTCGGCCTTCCGGGTCCTTGCTGCTCTTCCATCAGGAGCTTTCTCCTTGCCGCCTCTTCGATCTTTGGAAGGACGTCATCGAGAGAGGCGGGCTTCAGGAGGTACTCGACCGCCCCCAGACGCATACCTTCCACGGCCGCGTTGATGGAAGCCGTTCCGCTGAGCATGATGACCTGCAGCAGCGGTTGGTACTTCCGAATTTCCCTGAGCGTCGCGAGGCCATCCATGCCGGGCATTCGGACGTCCAGGAGCGCGACGTCGAAAGGCCTTGCCTGCACGAGGGCGACCGCGTCCATCCCGGAGTGCGCCCCCTCCACGTAGATTCCCCTGGCCGAGAGCCGCTTGGAAAGAGTCTCCACGAAGCGTTTTTCATCGTCCACGATGAGCAACCGGATGGGCCTGGCCATTGGGGTCTCCTAGGGTTGTGGCGGCGGAGCCTCGGGGAGGGGGGACGCGGGGAGCGTCACGTGGAAAGCGGTACCGGCTCCCTCCCTGGTTTCCACTTCCATGCTCCCGTCAAGTTTTTCCACGATCCAGCGGCTGATGGGAAGGCCGAGTCCCGTTCCTTCGCCATCTGGTTTCGTCGTGAAGAACGGTTCGTACATGTGGGAGACGACCGAGGGCGGAATGCCCGGGCCCGTGTCCGCGATGGTGACCCTGACGCCCCGGTCCCGCGGGCGCGTTGTCAGTGTGAGTGTGCCCCCCCCCTCCTTCATGGCGTCCAGGGAGTTTTTCATGAGGTTCAGAAAGACCTGGCGCAATTCGGCGGTCTCTCCGGAGACGGGGGGAGATTCGGGCGAGAAGTCCCTCACCACCTGGACGTTGGTGGCTTGCAGTTCGCCTTCGAGCAGGTAGAGCGTTTTGGAGAGCAGCTGGTTGACGTCCACGGCCTCCACCCGGGTTGAGGAGTCCCGCCCCCAATGAAGGAGGCGGCGGGTTATCTCGCGTGACCGCCCGACCTGGAAATCGATCTGCTGGAGCGAGCTGAGCACTTCGGCCCGCAGGTGGGCCTCCTGGAGATCCCCTCCCTTCATGAGGTCGTCAATCCACCCGGCCTCCTCCCTGATGATGGCCAGCGGGTTGTTTATGTCGTGCGCGACTCCCGAGGCCACCTCGCCCAACCCCGCGGCCTTCGAGAGGTGGAGGATCTCCTGGTAAAAGGCGTCCCGCTGCCTCTTGAGCGCCACCAGCTGCCGCTTGAGCTTCACCGCGATCGGCCATCCCAGGGCCGTGGAGATGGCCAGGGCGACCAGGAGGGTCACGAAGAACGCGGCGGAGCGGTGGGGGCCCCAGAAGAGGACGCCCAAGGAGAACAAGAGCAGGCAGATGGGGGGGATGAACAGAAGCTCGAGGATGGTCCTCCTCAAGAACCGGCTCGGTTCCCAGACGTGCCTGAAGTGCCTCGGTCTCGGCGATGCCATATCCCCCCCGATCGGCTTGCCTCTGATTATAATATTGTGTGTGGCCGCCTCCGGGGCAATCGTCGCGTCAGGGAAGAAGCGGGCGCCACCTTTGCGGCTCGGATTAGGCTGCTCGTAAAGGAGAGCAAGATGCATATATCATCCCTGGCGATTGGAAAGCGCTTCATCGGTATGGTACCCGAAAGCGCTGTCAGCGGTGCGTTTCGTGGCGCCTGGGAGAGTGGGGGACAGGTCTTTTGAAATCATCATCCAGCTCGTCTTCTCGTTCGATGACAGCGCTTCCTGGAGAAGAAAACAGGGTCTTAGAGCAGGGAGACCGAAGTGCATAGAACTGTGCGCGTTATTATACTGAGATGAGGCTTTGTTTTCAAGGAGAAACGAGGCATCATGGGTGCGGAAATTGGCCATTTCACTCACCAGAATCGCTATTAATTGTATGCCCTAACATTATGGAGCAACATGCGCCATATGATTGTCTTGGGGAGAAGCATAGACGTGGCGGACAGGTTAGAAGTCATCGGAAATTATTATCTTTCGGCAGAGGTCGAACCAGCCGGGGGCGGGCTGGTTCCCGCAACCCATAAGAGTGGTTCGCCACATTCCGCGCATTTCCGCCGGTTCAGTGGAGGCATCCCCAGCGGGAGATGACCTTCAGCGATTCTTTGCTTGGTGCGCCTTGTTGATGGGGGGGGTCCCATGAGCGTCCGAAGTGTTCTGCGCGCACTGTTTCTCTGGCTCGCCCTTTCACTCATTCCCCTTGCGGTTGCAGCCGGTCCAGGCGAAAAGCAGGGTAAGCTCGTCCACGTGGCCGACACGAGGCAACTGGATGGGTTCAACCTGTATTTCGCAAACCTTTACAATACCAACAGGTTCCTCTTCACGCTGGAGGTGATGCTGATCACGGTGGGGATGGGCATAGGGCTGGGGATCATCATGGACAAGATCGTCGCCATGATCGGCCTGGACCTGACCAAGCGGTCCGTCAAGGAATAGGGGGAGATCATGGAGTTTCTGACAATCACGCTTCCCATCTCCGGCGTTCCCATCAACATCCTACTGCTGGTCCTGCTAGGCGTGGCCGTGGGAGTCCTCGGCGGCTTCTTCGGGATGGGCGGCGCGTGGATGGTGACGCCGGCCCTGAACATCTTCGGCTTTCCCATGCCATTCGCCGTAGGCACGGACCTCTGCCACATGGCGGGGAAGTCCATCATTTCCACGAGGCGCCATGCCAAGTTTGGCAA
>JAKAJA010000082.1 GCA_021814085.1 Acidobacteriota bacterium
ATGGACATCGAGGACCAGACGGGCATTCTGAAGGCGGACAGGGACTGGTACCCCTTCAGCATCACCGTTCCCTTCGCGCGCATCGCCCAGAACGTCATGGGTCCAGACTCCAACGGCTTCCTCCCCATGCACTGCAGCGCCCACCCGGACTGCGGCCTCGCGGCCTACCTTCTCGTCAACACCCGGACTGGCGCCACGGTCCCGCTCAACGAGCTCTTCGATATCGACCGCACCCTCATCATGGTGGATGAGCTCGCCGCCAAGACGGGGGAGACCCCCTCCCGGCTCTACGCCTCCGCCAAGTTTTTCTCCATTCTCATGAAGACCTACCGGCCCGACAAGGCCCCCCCGGGGCTCAACATGGTCAAGCTGGCCAAGACCATCGACGCCATCTCCGGGAAGAGGATCTTGGGCATCGCGAAGAAGAAACGGTACGAATGGCGTCTCCTCTTCATCGCCTCCATGCACTTCATGGACGCCTACAACTACCAGGTCAACCGTGTCAAGAACTGCACGATCCACTACAGTTCTCCCGACGGCCGTATCTACCCCTTCTGCACCTACAACGCGGGCCATGCCTTCCGCAACGAAGTGGAGCGGGAGCACAGCCTCCCCAAAGAGGATTGGCTCGCCACCCGCGGCGGCCGCTTCGTCAGCGAGGGGTTCTTGGAGTAGCCCCCGGTGGCGGTGCGCACGTGACCGTGCGGTCAGCTCAGATACCCTGCTTCCCCCGGACTCGAAACCTCCCATGCCCCAGGATCGGCGGGTTCAACTCGATCCTGTCGGACCGGAACACCAAGGACGATCCGCCCTGCGGCGGGGGCAAGGGCGAATAGCCGGTTAAAAGCTTATCCGTGAATAGTGCACGGCCCTACCTCATTTGCGGATAGGCCCTAAGAAGCCAAGGAAGAACAAGGGGCGCGGGGCAACCCGCGCCCTCTTGTTTTTTTGGGGGTTCTCGCGGATTCGGGCGTTCTTTCTGAGTTCCCTGCCCTGGCGGACGAATCCGGCATCATCAGCAGGCTGCCAGCCAGCCGCGGCGGCGGCCCGGTGCCGCTCCCCTCACGTCCACCCCTGGCAACAATATAGCATGATATCATATAGCTATATTGTCTAGAATTGCCTTGTCGGCATCCTCCTGGAGCATCCCCACTCTCGTCTCAAAAGCGCTGAACTTGTTCATGCACTTGCAATCCCGCGCCAAGACCAGTAGACATTTCCTGAGAACAGCTGATAAGATAAATTGGCGTCCTGGGGGTTTGCGCATACAGGGACCTTGCGCCTTGACTTCTTCGATAAATAGAACCCTTCTTAGGGGAGAGGGGGACTGAAGGATGGCGAAGGCTATTCCGAAACCTTCAAACGGGAAAGTGGCCGGGCCGCCACCACTCCTGGTGGGGTGTTTTGGTGCGTTTTCCAATCCTCTATTCATCTCTACGATACCTCTCTGCCAAGGTCTCGTTTAAGCGCGGCTCGAAATCATCGAGACGTGCAGTAACAGTCGCGGTTTTGTATAGGGTGAGGACAGGGGAATAGGAGGGTGTCCGATGAAGAGAATGGGAATGAAATGGTTCATGCTGGCGGCCGCGTCGCTGTTGTGTTTGGCGACTGCGGGTCTCTGGGCGGCGGGGTCGGCAGGGCAGGCCCCGGACCGGACCGTGACCGTTCAGGTGACGGATCGAGCGCTGGCACAGCAGCTGCTCAAGGAGGGCCGCGCGACCCTCGTGGCGGACTACGGCGGTTTTCATCTCCTGAAGGCGGAGGAGCCCGTTGCCGAAGCCCTTCAGAAAAGCGGCGCCGGCGAGCTCCGGCCCGAGTATCGGTACATCATGCTCAACTCAGGATGGATCGACACGTCCGCCCAAGGCGCCAAAGCCAAATCTAAACCCATCGAGGCCGCCGAGGGCAACCGCCTGCGCCTGATCCAGTTCGCGGGCCCGGTTCAGCCCCAGTGGTACGAATCTCTTCTGGCCACGGGCGTCCGGGTGGTCACCTACATCCCGAGCAACGCCTACCTCGTATTCGGAGACACGGCCAGCCTGAACCACCTGCAAAAGATGGCCGCGAGCTCGGCTACGGTGGCCTGGGAGGGCGACTATCAGCCGGCCTACAAGGTGGACCGCAGCCTGGTCAAGGCCGCCGAAATGGGCGTGCCTCCCGCCGACCTCTACACCATCCAGATCCTCAAGGACAGCCGCCTCAACTCCGGCACTTTGGGCCTAATTGACGCCGCGAAACTCAAGCCCATCGCCAACCAGTGGGAGATGCTCGGTTACGTGAACGTGGTCGTGAGCCTGCCCTACGACGCCGTAAACAAGCTCGCCGCCAGGCCCGACCTCGTTTCCATCCAGCCCTACAGCATCCCCGTGAAGATGGACGAGCGCCAGGACATGATCGTTTCGGGCAACCTCGCGGGCAACGTGCCGTCGGGACCGGGCTACCTGACCTGGCTGGCCAGCAAGGGATTCACGCAGGCCCAGTTCACCGCTTCCGGGTTCGGCGTGGACGTAAGCGACAGCGGGATTGACAACGCGACGACCTCGCCCAACCACTTCGGGCTCTACGTGGGAGGCGACCCAAGCGCGGCCAGCCGCGTGGTTTACAACCGCCTCGAGGGCACCCCGAACTCGGGAAGCACACTTCAGGGCTGCGACGGCCACGGGACCCTCAACTCGCACATCGTCTCCGGATACGTTCCTACCGCGGCGCCCTTCGACGCCGCGCCCCACATGGATTCAGCGGGCTACCACTACGGCCTGGGTGTAGCCCCCTTCGTCAAGGTGGGCTCTTCGGTCATCTTCGATCCGGGAACCTTCACCAATCCCAACTACGCGAACCTTCAGTCGGAGGCTTACCACGACGGCATGCGGCTGAGCACCAACAGCTGGGGGGCCAACGTCTCGGGTCAGTACAACTCTGATTCCCAGGCTTACGATGCCCTCGTCCGGGATGCCCAGCCGGCGGGTTCCACGTACCCCACCGCGGGGAACCAAGAGATGGTCATCGTGTTCTCCGCGGGCAACTCTGGACCGAGCTCCGGGACCATCGGCTCCCCGGGGACGGCGAAGAACGTCATCACCTCCGGCGCCTCGGAAAACGTGCAAGCCTTCGGCGCGGCGGATCAGTGCGGCGTCACCGACGCCCAGGCGGACAGCGCCAACGACGTCATCGGTTTTTCCAGCCGCGGGCCCTGTCTCGACGGCCGCAAGAAGCCCGATTTCATGGCCCCGGGCACGCACGTCAGCGGCGGTGTATTTCAGGCCACGAAGGTTAGTCCGGTAAGCGGAACCGGCGCCGCAAGCGCATGCTTCGACGCGACTGGCGTATGCGCGGGTCCGGGTACGAGCAACTTCTGGCCCCTCAGCCAGCAATGGTACACGGCCTCCTCGGGGACGAGCCACTCGTGCCCGGCCATGGCCGGGGGCGCCGCCCTCGTACGCCAATACTTCCTCAACCAAGCCTTCAGCGCCCCCAGCCCCGCCATGACCAAGGGCTACCTCATGAACTCGGCCCGGTACATGACGGGGGTGAGCGCAGGCGACACCCTCTGGTCCAACAGCCAAGGCATGGGCATGATGGACCTGGGCATGGCATTCGACGGCGTGGCCCGAGTCCTGCGGGACCAGGTCGGCGCGGACATGTTCACCGCCACGGGCCAGAGCCGCGTTTTCACCGGTACCGTGGTTGACAACACCAAACCGTTCCGTGTCACCCTTGCGTGGACCGACGCCCCCGGAGCTACCACTGGCGCCGCCTACAAGAACGACCTCGACCTGACCGTCACCGTGGGGGGGAACACTTACAAGGGCAACGTCTTCACGGGGGCCAACTCGAGCACCGGCGGCGTGGCCGACAACAAGGACAACGTCGAGAGCGTGTTCGTACCCGCCGGGGTGACCGGGAACTTCGTGGTCAGCATCGGCGCTACGAACATCAACTCGCAGGGAGATCCCGCCGGGCCCACCCTCAACCAGGACTTCGCCCTAGTCATCTACAACGCCAGCTCCGCGAGTCTGCCTGTCGTCGCCGCGGCCGGATCGGCCCTTACTGCCGAGGGGTGTGTCCCCGCCAACGGCGTGCCAGATCCCGGCGAGACGGTCACCTACAGCCTATCCCTGCAAAACGTGGGGACCGCTGACACCACCAACCTGGTGGCCACGCTTCAGGCTACGGGCGGTGTGACCTCCCCGAGCGCGGCGCAAACCTACGGAGTCTTGACCGCGGGCGGCGCCGCCGTGGCGCGCAGCTTTACTTTCACCGCAGATCCCGCCCTTACGTGCGGCGCGACCATCACGGCGACCCTCCAACTCCAGGATGGATCCGCCAACTTGGGCACCGTGACCTACACCTTCCAGGCGGGCGTGCCCGTGGTGGGCCTCAGCGAAAACTTCGACGGCGTGACCCCTCCCGCCATCCCTGCCGGGTGGGCCGCGTCCCTCGGCTCGGGCGCCGCCAATTGGGTCACCACCAACGCCTCCTCCGACACGTCGCCCAACTCGGCGTTCGGTCCCGACCTCGCCGCGGCCAACGACGCGCGCCTCGACTCGCCATCCTTCTCGGTTTCCACTGCCTCCGCGCCCCTCACCTTCAGACACAAATACGGCCTCGAGAGCGGCTTTGACGGCGCCGTGCTGGAGATCTCCATCGGCGGGGGCGCCTTCCAAGACATCGTGACGGCCGGAGGCAGCTTCAATTCCGGCGGGTACACTGGGACGATCTCGAGCTCCTTCGGCAATCCCCTCGGCGGCCGATCGGCCTGGACGGGCACCCTCTCGAGCTTCTCGACCGTGTCCGTGAACCTCCCCGCGGCGGCCCAGGGCCAGAACGTGGTTCTCCGCTGGCGCGTCGCAAGCGATTCCTCCGTTAGCGACACGGGGTGGTTTGTGGATACGATCTCAGTCATTAACGGCGTGACCTGCTGCGGGTATACTGCCCCTCCCGTCATTCAGGCGAACGGTGCCAGCCTCACCGCGGAGAACTGCTCGCCCGCCAACGGCGTGCCCGATCCCGGCGAGACGGTCACCTACGACCTGGGCCTCAAGAACGTGGGCCTTGGGGCCTCCACGAACCTGGTGGCCACCCTTCAAGCGACAGGCGGCGTCCTTTCGCCCAGCGGGCCACAGACTTACGGCGCCATTGCCCCTGACGGCACACAGACCCGTTCCTTCACCTTCACCGTGAACCCGGCGCTGGCATGCGGCGGGACCGTCACCGTTACCCTCGCGCTCCAGGACGGCGCCCTGGACTTGGGCACCGTCACCTACACGCTGACCCTGGGGACGACGGTCATCGGGTCGCCGACCACGTTCACTAACCCCGCGGCCATCACCATACCCTCTTCGGGTGCCGCGACGCCCTATCCCAGCACCATTGCCGTTTCCGGCTTGACGGGGACGGTCGCGAAGGTCACGGCCACCCTCACGGGTGCTAGCCATACTTGGCCGGACGACATCAATGTCCTTCTCGTAGGCCCCGCTGGCCAAAAGATGGTCCTTTGGCAGAACGCCGGAGGTTCGTCCGCCATCACCGGCGTTACCCTCACCTTCGATGACGCCGCGGCCTCGTTCCTGCCGGATGCTGGCCCCATCGTTTCGGGCACGTTTAAACCCAGCCAGTACGGTAGTGTGGCCACCTATCCGGCCCCCGCTCCCGCGGGACCATATGGCACGGCCCTGAGCGCCTTCAACGGGACCGCCCCGAACGGGACGTGGAGTCTTTACGTCTTTGACGACACGGCCGGCGATGCGGGGAGCATCAGCGGAGGGTGGAGCTTGTCCATCACGCCTCAGGTGCCTGTGTGCTGTATCTCATGCCCCACAATCACCCTTGCGCCTTCTACCCTGCCGGAGATTTTGGCGGGCGTGTACTACAGCCAGACCATCACGGCCTCGGGCGGAACCGCCCCCTACACCTACGCGGTGACCGCGGGCGCCCTGCCTTCGGGCCTCACGCTGTCTTCTGGCGGCGTGCTCTCCGGTACGACCACGGCTGGGGGGAGCTTCGGTTTCACGGTGACGGCTACCGATTCTGCCGCGTGCACCGGGAGCCAGGCCTACTCGTTCTATATCCAGCCCTACAACCTGAGCTTCCTGGACGACCAGCGCCGCTCGCAGGTGTGCGTCAACAGCACCACGGGCGCATGGCAGTACACGGTCCTGAGCGGCGCGGGCATGGGAACGTACACGGGCACGGGCACCGCCACCGGGGGGGTGGCCATGAACCCCCTTCAGATTATGTCGAGCCCATCCTCGCCCTACCGGTTCACCTTGACCTACTGGGCACCGCGCGGGACCGCCTCGGCGACCTTCAGGAGTGGCGGGTTCAACTCGAGCCTGTCAGACCGGAACACCAAGGACGATCCGCCCTGCGGAGGAAATGAGTCCAACTAGTTGAGGAGATCATTCGTCAGGCTTCACGGGGCGCGGGGTAACCCGCGCCCCGTGCCTTTTGGGGGAGGATGGGCCATCCTGCCAAGCAGAGCCTGCGTCATACGACATGGGACGGCATACCGTGCGGGAATATCCTTTTCGATACGGGCGTTTCCATGAAAGTAGGCAGGGTTCATCGGCGGACAGAGAAGGAGGGCGTCATGGCAATCGATCTGAAAAGAAGCGCAACGATCTCGATTATGGCGTGCGTGGGGTTATCCCTGTTGGCCATCTCCGCGTGGGCCAGGGAGCCTGATGGGGGCAATTTCGCGCAAATAGGTACGCCTCCATGGGCCGTGGCGAGCGGCAGCGACGCGATCTCCGGCACCACGAGCAGGGCCGAAGCGGTCGCTCCCGGAATCAGGGTGCTTCTTCTGGCCTGCGACGATGGCCCGGGCCCGCTCCTCACGCTGCTGCCCACTTATCCCGACATCGGCACCGTCGACTGGTTCTCCGAGTGCAGTGGCAATCCCACGCTTGCTCAATTGCAGGCCTACGACGTTGTCGTCGTCTGGAGCAACCACGGGATGTCCGACGCAGTCGCACTCGGGAATGTTCTGGCGGATTACGCCGATGCTGGCGGCAGGGTGATCCTCTCGGTCTTCGTGTGGCAGGACCCAACTTGTTCAACCTGCAACGGCCTCCAGGGCCGCCTGATCACCGGGGGGTATAGCCCCTTGGTGGCCAACGGCAACCACGACCACTACACGACCTCATGCCTGGGCGGCTCTCTGCCGGGAAGCCCCCTCATGACGGGAGTGGCCACCTATTGTGATAGATATCGGGACTACACCAGCCTGGCACCTGGTGCCACCCTCGTAGCGAGCTGGAGCGACGAGGAGAATTTCGTCGCCTCCAAGGGCTGCGTGGTTGCCATCAATTCCTATCCCGGCCCCTACTCTCAGGCCACCGGCGATTTCGGAACGCTCTACCACAATGCGGTGGCCTATCTTTTCGGCAGCGGAGGGTGCGGACCCGTTTTCAGCAATAGCTTCCTGGACGACCTGCGGCGCTCGCAGGCGTGTGTCAACAGCACCTCGGGCGCCTGGCAGTACACGGTGCTGAGCGGTGCAGGCATGGGCACGTACACGGGCACGGGTACGGCCACTGGATCGGTGGCCATGAACCCCCTT
>JAKAJA010000083.1 GCA_021814085.1 Acidobacteriota bacterium
CCTCGAGGCCGAACACGGCGGGAACACCGAACTCGCGGGCGACCGCTGCCAGGTGACTGGCCATGCCTCCGCGCTCGGTCACCAGTGCGCAGGCCCTGGGAAGGAGGAGGGCGAGGTCCGGCGTCGCCTCCCCCGCCACCGCCACGAACCGATCGGGAAAGGTGGACGCATCCCGAACGTCTCGAACGTGGGCGACCGGTCCCGCGGCGGCTCCGGCGGAAGCAGTGACGCCGTCCTTCAAGAGGACGCTGTAGCCAGGCACGGGCGCACCACCGCGCCGGGACGTGGGACGGAGGGCCATGGGGCGCGCCTGGATGAGCCAAAGCTGTCCGTCCCGGTCCACGGTCCACTCGACGTCGGCTGCCGTTTCCAGCTGCCCTTCGGCAATCAAAGCCAGCGCCGCGACGAGGCCCCCCTCCTCGGCCGAGAGGAGAGACGGCCCGGCTGCATCAGATGCCTCCGCGCCAATGGAGAAGGGGGCCCCCGTCCGGCTCACCTCGTAGCTCACGGGGGTCACGGCACCGTCCACCAACTTGCTCCCTAGTCCCGGGAGGGCCTCCACCCTCACTGAATCCGTTCCGGCCGCCGAGGGCTGCCGCGAGTAGGCCACTCCCGAAACTCGCCCCTCGACCATGGCCATCACGAGGGCGCCCATACCGAGTTCCAGCGCCCCGAATCCCCGCTTCAGCCTCAGCATCACGGCGCCGGGATTGAAGAAGCCGGCGAAGACCTGGATCACCGCGGGAACCACCTCATAGGGGGGCACGCGGAGGAGGGAGTCATACTGCCCGGCAAAGGAGAACGTAGAGTCCTCGCCGCTCGCGCTGCTCCGGACGGCGAAGCGCGCACCCGGGGGGAGACGCCCCACGAGTTCCTCCACCCCTGCGAGCAGCGGACCCTCGACGGCGGCCGGCAGAGCCCCGTGGAGGACGGCCTCACGGAGGGTCTGGGAGATCTCGATCAAATGGGGAGGCTCGGCGGGGTCCAGCGTATCCCAAAGCGTCCGCACCAAGTCTTCCAGTCCGTTGTGGCGCAGGAATTCACGAAAGGCGGAGGTGGTGAGCACGAAGCCCCGCGGGACGATGACACCTGGGGCGCGCCCCAGGGCGCACAAGCGGGCCGCTTTCCCTCCCACGAGCCATTCGGCGTCAGAGCCAGCTCCGCCCAGGATGACAACCGGCGGGCCCGAACGTCTCTCGCCGGGGTCACGGTCCACAAGCGACTGCATGGCATTCCCTAGGCCCTCGATGGCGGGGAATAGCTCGTCGTATCGCCCCCCCGAAAGGTCGCCCAGCATCCTGGCCATGCCGAACACCTGCACGTTCAAGCGAGTGACGGTGTTCCGAAGCCGCTCCCATCCGCAGAGGCCCGCCGAAGTGCCCATGTCCTCCATTTCGGCGAGGAGTTCTAGAAACTCGTTGTTGGCGCGAAGGAGCTTCAGGTAGGCGTCGTAGCGCCTGAGCAGGGATGCGTAGGCGGCGACCTTGGGCTGGCGAGATCTGCGGAACATGGCCGACAGCCAATTGCCCATGCGAAGGCCCCTCGTCTTGCGGGCGCGTGCCGCTGTCAGGCCTCGGCCCCCGCGGCATCGCTCTGGATTGCCATCTCTTTGACCCCGGGTACCCGCCAGACGATGGCCTGGACGTCTTCGATCTGTCCAGCCGTGCACGCCGCAACGTTGAGCGTCACCGCCCCGGAGCGCGCTCTGATGTCCACTTCCGCTTGGCTGGTCCTGGGATCGCCGATGAGGCTGGCCCTCACGCGGCTGGCCAGCGCCAGATCCTCCAGGGCGGCCTGGGACTCGGGGGTCTCCTCGAAGCACCTGAGCTTCGCCGTGCCTGCGATGACCTCGCAGGCCTCCCGGATGTCCATGCGCTCGAGGCTCAAGAGCAGGTCGTACTGGTTGGGATCGCCGCAGCCGACACCGTAAAGGTACTGGGTCCATCTGGCGCGGTCCTGGTCCACCTTCTGGACGTAGGCCAAGGCCTCGGGGGGACCGAGATTGAGGCTGTCCTGCACCATGGCCATGCGATATTCCAATGGGGCGATGATTCGGACCCTCAGCACGTGGCTCACGCCGCGCAGGAGCAGATGTCCCGCGTTGCCGTGGTAGATCGCCTTCCCCTCCCTAACCTCCTCGAGCAGAGCGGCCTGGATGAGGGCCAGGTAGATGTACCTCTTGTGCTTCATGCGGTCGAGAAAGGAGGGCGGCTTGTCGAGGGTTTCGCGCAGTTCCTCCTGCGTGGCTCCGTAGGCGGCCGCCTTCTCGACGATGACGTCTCTATCGATGCAGCGATAACCCAGGGCGTCCGCAAGACATTCCGCGAGCATCTTCCCGCCGCTGAAGGACCCTCGTGATATGGTGATCACGGCCATGACCGGACCTCCGTGCCCTCCGTGCATCTGCTCCGTCGATTGACGCCGGACCCTGGCATTCCTATGGGTGCATCATAAGAGCAAGCTCGCGCTTGGGTCAAAAACATCGAGGCTCTTCCCGGCCTTCGCGCGGGCGGTCACGGCGGAACCAGGAAATCTCCGCCGAGCTCGGCACCCACGAAACCTTCGAGCGCATCCCTCCCCGCCGGGTCGAGGTACCGGATGAGTCCCTTGGCGTGGAGCGACGAGAGAGCCGCCTGGATGCGCTCGCTCTCCCACCCCCGGAGGATCATCTCGTCTCTCAGCCGCCCCATGAACTCGACCAGGCGGGCATAGTCTTCTCCGTAGCGCTCCCCGAGCTCCTCCCGCAGCGCCCTGGCCAGGGCGGGACACCGGCCTTCCGTGGCTACCGCCAGGGTGAGATCCCCGCGCTTCACCGTGGCGGGCAGGGTGAAGGTGCAGAGGGCCGGGCGGTCCACCACGTTGATGGGGACGCCGAGGGCCCTTGCGTCCTGGCTCACCCGCCGGTTGACCTCTTCGTCGTCGGTTGCCGCGATGGCGAGTCGGAAGCCCGCGAGATCTCCCGCCTGGTAGGGGCGCTGGCGCGCCGTGACCTTTCCCGAATCCGCGAGTTCCTTGATCCCTTCGCAAAGGTGGGGGGCGATCACCGTCACCTCGGCCCCCGCATCGAGCAGGCCGAGCACCTTCCTGAGGGCCACGGTCCCTGCCCCCACAACTATGGCCGGCTCATGCGTCACGGTCAGGTTGACCAGGTAGCTCAAGGGCAAGCTCCTCCCCGGGGCGGTTGGGCGGACCGTGTCACGACTTCTGAGCCCAGACCAGAACCGTCCCTGCCGGAAGGGTCTCCATTCTCATGTCCTGGAATCCCAATTGGACGAGAGCATCCTGCAATCGCCCGATGGACCACGTCCGGCATCCACCCCTCCAGACGTGGCGGGCCAAGGTTCCGAGGGCGACCTCGAGGGGAGGCAGAGCACTGATGGGCAGGAAGGCGTCGTAGAGGACGATCGTGCCTTGGGGCTTGAGGATTTCCGCCGCTTCCTCCAGGATCCGCTGGACCTGCCCTCTGTCGCACGACGCCAGCATCGCCGAGAGAACGACCGCCCCCCAGCCTTCCCCAGAAGGTGCCTTGGGCAAAAGCCTGCGGATTCCCAGACCGGTCCCCGCGAAGGGATTCACCACCTGCGTCGTGACCGACGGCCAGCGCTCGGCGATGGCCCCGCCGAAGGAGTTCGCGCCTGAACCCAGGAGGAGGACGGTACCCGCCTCGGCCAGGCTCAGCTTGTCGAGGACGGCCGGTGCGGCGAAGCGCGCCAGCGATTCCGACATGGACTGGAGAGGTGTGTCGTTCCCGGGGGCCAGAAAGTCACGCCTGCCCTCCGCCGCGTACCGTGCCAGCCCCGCCCAGGAGCCGGACTGCTTGGAAAAGTAGAGCAGGGCCGGACAGAGGCTCTGGGGAGAGGCTTCGCACAGGTATCGCGAGGCGATATCCAGATTCCGGTAGGCGCCGTTCCTCTTCTCCACAAGCCCCATGCCTACGAGCGCTTGGAGAATGTCCTCCAGGGCCTCGAACTCCAGGCCGAGATCCGCCGCCAGGGAATCCAAAGGCGTTACTTCCTCGAGCCTGTTGAAGAGACCCGCCTCGAGGGCGAAGCCCAGCGCCTGGGACCCCATGCCCGCAAGGGCGAGGCGGATCAGCTGGTCCGGCGGGGGGGCGGGCTCGAAGCGCGAGCTCCCGTCGGCCCTCCGCCTGAGCTCCCGCTGGGAGAAGCCGATGCGCTCGCGCAGGTTTACGACGGGGCCCACGACCAGCGTGGCGGGCGGTTTGACTTGCGCCTTCTCCACCGCCTCCTCGATGGTGGCCAGCGTCGCGACAACCACGTTCTCGTCGTGCCAGAAGGCCTGCTGGATCATGGCCGCCGGCGTATCGGGGCTCTTCCCGTTCTCCATGAGTTTGGCCGCGATCTTCCCCGCGTTCTTTACGCCCATGAGGAAGACCAGCGTGTCCATCCTCGCGAGGGCCGGCCAATCCAGGTGGCTCACGTCCTCCCTCGCCTCGTGCCCCGTGGCGATGCTCACGCACGAGGAGGCTTCCCTGTGCGTGACCGCGATGCCCGCGCACAGCGGCGCGGCGAGGGCCGACGATACGCCCGGAATGACTTCGAAGGGGACGCCGTGCTCGGCGAGGTATTCCGCCTCCTCCCCGCCCCGCCCGAAAAGGAAGGGATCACCCCCCTTCAGCCGCGCCACGCTCTTGCCCTCCCTCGCCTTCCGGACCATGAGTTCGTTGATCTCGTCCTGGCCCGAGTCGTGCCTCCCCACGGGTTTGCCCATGTAGAGCCTCTCGGCCGAGGGCTTGGCCAGGGCGAGGACCTCCTCCTGGATGAGGCGGTCGTAGATGACCACGTCAACCGCCTTCAAGAGCTCCGCCGCCTTTATGGTGAGAAGCTCGGGGTGACCTGGACCTGCGCCGACGATGTAGACCTTACCTGGTTGCATATCCCCTCCCCCGCTGATCGGGTATCGCACATGTTTTGAGCACCGGGCCCCGTTCAAGCAGAGCGAGTTTCCCCACCGGGTGCCAGGGTGAACTATAGTGCGAGGCCGCGTTGCTTGGTAGTGGCCGCGGGGAAAGCACCCCGCCAAAACGCCGACGTGTGCTCGCCCGCTTGTCTTGTCACACGCGGCAAACTCAAGGAGGACGGCGGCCCCCAACCCAGTGCTGAGTCATTTGCCCCAGCACGTTTGCCATTCGCGCGCCCATCCACCCCATCTGGCTCAGACAGTCCTATTTTGAAAATAGCCGGTTCTGGCACCCATCCCTGGCGTGGCGGATGCGCGGCATGATGACGAGAGGAATCCGAATGAGTCTACTAGTGTACGTCGTCGTATGTCTCTCGGTGGCGGTCTTCGTCGTCGCCAGCGCCGTGAGGGCGTGGTGGTACGCGCGCACGCCCATCCACCTGCGATGGGAGCTCTATCCCGTGCCCCATGAAGACCCCGAGCGCGTGGAGCACGGTGGCTCCATGTTCGAGGAGTTGGACTGGTGGACACATCCCCAGAGCCGGAATCTGGCGGGGGAGCTCCGGGCCATGCTTACGGAGATCCTGTTCCTCAAGGCCCTCTACGAGTTCAACAGGAAGCTCTGGTACCGCTCCTACCCATTCCACCTCGGGCTCTACCTCCTAGCGGGGACGGGCGGCCTCGTCCTCCTGGCCGCATCGCTCGTCATCTTTGCTCCCTCGATTCTCACCGGTGCTCCTGCGCTGGTTCTGCACTGGACATACTTCCTCACGGGGGCGGGCGGCGTTCTGCTCTGCGTGCTCGGTTCGCTGGGACTGCTCCACCAGCGCCTCACCGATCCCGACCTTCAGGGTTCGACCGTCCCCGGCGACGTTTTCAATCTGTGCTTCTTCATCGTGGCCCTCTCCCTCCTCGCGGCCGGATTCCTTCTCAAGGGACCAGACGCGCCGGGCGTGGTCGCGGTGGCGGTCGGCCTGCTGACCTTCGACAGGGGGCTTTCTATATCCGCCCTGTGGGGTTCGGGCATCATTCTCTGCGCGCTGCTCGCGGCGTACATTCCCCTGACCCACATGTCCCATTTCATCGGGAAGTACTTCACCTACCACGCCGTGCGGTGGGATGACGCTCCCACGGCCTTGAACAGCAGGATCGCCCAGAGGCTCGCCGAGTACCTCACGTACCGGCCCACTTGGTCGGCGGCCCACGTGGGCGCCGACGGCAAGCGGACCTGGGCGGACATCGCCACGACCAATCCGTGGGAAGGGGGCAAGAAATGAAAGACAAGCCCAAACTGGCCGACATGTCCCGCGTGGACCGGCTCCCCCTTATCCACCTCGAAAACGACCAGCTCATGCCCCTTCCGGAGCCATTGGAGTCCCCCGCCAAGGACCACGAATGGACGAAGCTCTCCGAGAAGGCCATGGCCGGCGTGGAGTGCGGCCTGGACGACACCTGCGCCATCAACATTCCCCAGCCCAAGAGCAAGGAGGAGGAAGAGGAGCTCGTCAAGAAGTTCCTGGCCGGCCTCGACAAGCTCTTCACCAAGGAGAACAACTGGACCTTCCTGCAGCCCCTTCTGCTCTCCATGGAGCACTGCGCCAAGTGCCAGACCTGTTCGGACGCATGCCACATATACGAGGCCAGCGGGAACAACGAGCTCTACCGCCCCACCTTCCGGTCCGAGATCGTGCGGCGCCTCTATTTCAAGCACGTCAGGCACGGGGGGCTGCTGTCGGCGTGGCAGCACGGGGACGTGGTCGTCAACTGGCCGCTCGTGGCGAGGCTCGCCGAGCTGGCCTACCGGTGCAACCTTTGCCGCCGCTGCGCTCAGACCTGCCCCGTGGGCGCCGACAACGGCCTCGTGGCCCACGAGCTGCGGAAGCTGTTCAGCCAGGAGCTGGGCATCAACGCCAAGGAGTGCCACGACAACGGCTCCGTGCTCCAGCTCAAGGTGGGGTCCTCCACGGGCATGAGCTCCCTCGTGGTGAAGGACAACATCGAATTCATCGACGAGGACATGACCGAGAAGACGGGGATCAAGGTCGAGACGCCCTGGGACGTGGAGGGCGCGGACGTCCTCCTCATCCACAACGCCGGCGAGATCATGGCCTGGCCCGAGAACCCCGGCGCCTTCGCCGTGATCCTCAACGCCGCGGGCATTACGTGGACGCTCTCTTCCGAGTTGGCGGGCTACGACTCCATCAACTACGGCCTCTGGTACGACGACGCCCAGTTCGCGCGGGTCGCCATCAAACACGCCCAGGCCGCCAAGAAGCTCGGGGTGAAGAAGATCGTGCTGGGCGAATGCGGACACGCCCACAAGGCCCTCTCCGTCATCGCCGACCGCGTCCTGACGGGCGACCTCAACATCCCGCGCGAGAGCTCCATGACCCTCCTGCGCGACATCGTGATGAGCGACCGGCTCAAGCTCACACCCAGCCGGAACAACTTCCCGGTCACCCTGCACGACCCGTGCAACATGGTGCGGCTCATGGGCGTGGTGGAGCCCCAGCGCGAGATCATCCAGAAGATCTGCCCGAAGTTCAGGGAAATGGAGCCGCACGGCGTGGACAACTACTGCTGCGGAGGCGGTTCGGGGTTCGCCATCATGAGCGGG
>JAKAJA010000084.1 GCA_021814085.1 Acidobacteriota bacterium
CCGGTCGGATCGGCGATTGCGCGCCGCGATCATGTTCCGCGCGTAGGGCGGAACTCTGTAAAAAATGCCGTAGACGGAAGCGGGCGACACGGCCACGATGATAAGGTGGGGGCGCTCTCCCATGAGTGCCAGGACCTCCAGTTGGTTGATAGGGCTCACTGCCTCGGAGCCCAGGTTGGCGGCATCAGAGGCACCTAAGGCGGGGCCCAGCGCCGATGGAACGAGGCCGGCATCGGCGCGCGAGTCCCCCACGATCAACAGGTCCCTTGCCCCGGCGAGGGCGAATACGTCCTTCTTGCGCTCTTGCGGTTTCAGATGCAGGGAGCGGTAATAAATCTCTGCGGCCGAAGCCCCCGCCAAGAACAGCGCCAGGATGGGCCAGATGAGCCACTTAGAATTGAAAATAGATAAACGCACCTTGCCCTCCCCTCGCTAAGAGGCTCAGGAGCAACAGCATCGCCACCAGAAGGATATAGCCGGGCCGGGAGAGCCGCACGGCCTTGGCGGCGCTCACGAGGGTCTTGTCCGCGAACCAGAACTGCACCGCAAGGGTGGCCGCGGTCAGGGCCAGGATGGCCGCGATGACGCTGGTCCCGTAGAGGCCCACGGCGTCCGGCTTGACAAACCCCGCCATGGCTCCCAGGATCTGCTTAGCGCGTTTGAAATCGGCTCGGAACAGCACCCACGTGACACACACCAAGTGGAATATCAACAGACGCCGAAGGATCAGGCCCAGGCCCCAGCCCCCCCGCGCGCCCGGCCGGGGACGGATCCCGAGCAGCCTTTCCGCCGCCAAGAAGAGGCCGTGCAGACCACCCCATGCCACGAAGTTCCAGGCCGCGCCGTGCCACAACCCGCCCAGGAGCATGGTGACCATGAGGTTCAGGTAGGTCCGCCGTTCCCCCTTCCTGTTGCCGCCCAGCGGGATATAGAGATAGTCGCGGAGCCATTGGGAGAGAGAGATGTGCCACCGCCGCCAGAAGTCGGACATGGACGAGGCCGCGTAAGGCGCGTTGAAATTCTGCGGGATGTAGAACCCCATCCAGAGGGCCAGCCCGATGGCAATCCCCGAGTATCCGCTGAAGTCTCCAAATATTTGGAGGGCGTAGGCGTAGGTGGCCACCCATGCGTCACCGAATGTCACGGGGAACGGATAGTTATAGACGCGCTCCACGTAGCGAGCCATGTTATCCGCGACCACCACCTTCATGAAAAGCCCGAAAGCCACGAGAAAGAGACCCTGGTAGAAGATCTGCGCGTTCACCCGGCGGCGCTTGTCCAGCTGCGGCAGGAGTTGCTTGGCCCGAAGGATGGGACCCGCCACCAGATGCGGCCAATACGAGACGAAGGCCGCGTATTTGACAAAGTCGTGTTCGGGCTCGATTTCCCCCTTCCAGATGTCCAGGGTGTAGCTGAGGGTCACGAAGGTGTAGAAGGAGATCCCCACGGGCAGGACCACGTGGATGAACGGCATGTGTACGTCAACCCCCAGCAGGCCCATGAGACCGCGGGTCGAATCCATAAAAAAGTTGGCGTACTTGAACAGGAACAGCACCCCGAGGTTGTAGCCCAGGGACACCAGCAGGATGGCGTTCCTTCGCCGCCGCGTCTTCGCGCCGAATATGGCCTTGCCGGCCCAGAAATCGACCACCGTGGAAAGTATGAGGAGCAGCATGAAAGGCGTGTTCCAGAACCCGTAGAAAATGTAGCTCGACACCATGAGGAGCCAGTGCCGGGCCGACACGCCTTTCGCCAGCGGCCAGACCGCGAAGAAGGCCGCCGCGAAGACCAGGAAGGTGACGGAATTAAACAGCATCGCCGGGGGCTACTCGAAGATCACCGTCCGGGCCGCCTGGGCGTTGGCCGTGCCCTCTAGCGCCTTGAACGCCGGGTAATCCTTGACAGCGATGACCGCCTTGGGGATGGCCGCCTCAAGGGACAGGGTGAAGGCCCCGTCGGCCGCGCTCCAGACCTGTTTGAGCGATCCCGCGGCTCCCTGCTCGGCAATGGCCTTGGGCAGGTACGCCGGCTTCATCCCTTCAGCGTGGGTGAACTTGATGGTGATCTTCTCCGTCCCCGCCTGGCCCAGGACCAGGGGAAGGTCACGCTGCTGGAGGAAACTGCCACGGAACCCCTTCAGGAGGGAGCCCTCGGGGAGCCCCGTCTTCAGAGCTTTCACCGTACCTTTGGGCGGGGCGGAAGCCTTGAAAGCCACTTCGAACACGGCGGTCGCCGGGTCCAGGCGTATCACGCTGAACTCACCCAGGGTGGCGCCCGGCAGCACTCCCGCCAGGAACCCCTGAAGCAACGCCTTCTGGGCGTCCTTGGAGCCCTGCACCTTAAAATAGGGGCTGTACTCGCCGCCCAGGGAAACCGTGCCCTTCCCCTCGAAGGCCAGGTCCGCCGCAAGGGTGACCTGCAGGCTCACCGCCATGGCATCGGCCGCATCGATGGCGGGCATGGTGTGGATCTCGCCGTAGCCGCCGAGCAGGGGCAGGCCCTTGAAGCCCTGGAAGTTCCTCTGGGAGCTGTCCGCCAGGGGCTTGGTCGGATCGAGCCAGAGAGCGGCCTTGCCCACCGTGGCATGGACCACCACGCCAGTCATCTGGCTCAGGCAGGGCAGGGTCGTGGGGTCTTCGAGACCTTCGGGGACCTTTCGTCCCGCCGCGATCGCCGCCTCGATGCCGGCCTTGTTCAGGAGGGCGCAGAGCAGGACCGCCTTGTCCAAGGCGTTGCCGTAGCCGCTGTCATAGACCTGACCGGCCGCGCGGGGGACGAAATCGAAGCGGCGGAGGGGCCATTCGACGTTGTTGATGTCCTCCGCCACGTAATTCTGGAGCTTGACCGCCTTTTCGAAGGGATCCACGAGACCCGCGAGAAGGTCCCCAGCCTTCTTGTCCAGGCCCGGCGACGCCGTGCCGACGGCCTTCTCGACGAGTGCGCCCACCGCGGAGGCCTGGTGGGCCCAGTCGGGGCAGGTGGTGAAGAGGAGGGCGGGGAGGAAAGCCCACTCGGGGCCCGAAGTGGCCGACAGGTTCACGGAGGGGACGTTCTTTATCGCCCAGGTGGTCGTAGTCTGCCCTGCGTCCGTCCTGGTGGTGGGGTTGGCGACCGCGTTGAGGAGCTTCCACTTCAGTTCGGTCCCCGCCGGTACGGTGACGGAGACCTCCCTCGCGAGGGCCGGATTGGCGTCCCTGAGCACTTCGACGCCATCGAGATAACGCCGCCAGGGTTTCTTGTCGGCGATGGTGTACTCGAATTCGACGACGGCGTTCACGTCCAGCCCCACCTTGGTCACGACCATCTGGCGCCAGGAGGTGTAGGCCGGGGCTTTCTCCAGCTCGTAGGGGGTCATCTCGTTGTAGGAATTGGGCTTGGCATCGACGATGGCGCCTTCGGTCGTATACGTGCGGCACCGGGAGATGACCAGGTCCTGGTTCTCCTTGTTGAATGCGATTTTCGGGTCGCCGATCTCGTCCATACCCTGGTAGGTCAGGACCTTCTCCACGCGCTTGGCGGATTCGGTGACGCGGCCATCGGGCAGGAGGGTGAAGGCTCTCGTTTCGGACAGGACCAGGACGTCGGCCTGGGGGTATTCCTTGGCCGTGGGGCTTCCCGCGTACTGGGACGGAAGACCCGCGGCGCTCGCGGAGAGGGTCGCCGCGGTGAGGAAGGAGAGGATGGTCAGCTTATTTAATAGTCTCATGAGGCGCCCCTTCCCTATCTCGACAGCACGGACAGAGCCGCGCCGTACTGATTCATGGAATCCACCGCGTCCTTGAGGTTCGCGTACTCGGAAGCGGGGATGATCTTTTTCTTGACGGAGAGCTTCTCGGACAGGACGAGCTGCTCGCCCCTCATGGAAAGCTCGGCGCTCCAATCCGCCGATGGGCCTTCGACCTTCTTGGCCTCCGGGGCCTGCTTGAGCCTGTAGCCCTTGGGAAGGGTGAGGGTCTCCTGGAAGGTGAACTCGCGGGTGGCGCGGAGGAAGATGTCGTACTTCCGCTCCTTGCCCGTGACCGCGCCGGCAAAATCGGTGAGGCGGCGGTTGGAGAGGATGTTGCGCGCCGCCGGCGGGGTGAGGGCCATGGTCTTTCCGTAGACCATGGCGTAGCCAGGGACCCGGTACTTGAGGGTGACCCGCAGGGGCAGATTCACGTTAAGGGCGTCCGTGGAGTCATAGGAGAGGAGTTCGGCCCGGGGCGAGACGGCGGTGATCCACTGCTCGAAGGTCCCCCTGACCGTCGCCGCGGGAGAGTTGAGCAGGGTCCAGCGGATGTTGGTCTCGCTGTAGGCGCCGCCCGTGATGACCATGGTCCCGGTGAGGTCGCCGTTTTCGGCCACGGTCCCCTCGGAGACGAGCTTGATGAAATTGTCCGAGGCGGGTGCGGGCGGTGTCTCCATGAGCTCCTCGCCCCGCGGCGAGCCGATGACGTAGTTCTGGGGCTTCTCGGCGCTGGACCAGATCTCCGGGCTGAAGGGGCACCAGGTGGGGTCGTAGAGCTTGTACTGGTTGGGGGCGACTTCGGTAGCTACCACGCAGTGGTTGAACTGGTCCGCGGGGATGTTCTCCACGGAGGCGCCCGCCATGGTCATGGCCGGATAGGTGTGCTCGTAGCCCGCGGCCCGGAACATGGTGATGAGCATGCCCGCGATGTCCTTGCAGACGCCCGCCCGGTCGTTGAAATCCATGATGCCGGGGTGGAGGGTGTAACCCTCCCCCTTGCCCATGCTGATGCCGCTGTATCGGATCTGGCGGGAAACCCAGGCCAGGAGGGCCTGCCGCTTCGCGTCGTCCGTGGCAAGGCCCTTGGTGATCTCCGCGGCCTTGGCCTTGATGGCGTCGTTGAAGGCGAAGGTGTTCGCGTCCTCGTTCACGTGGAAGAACCAGCGGGACTTTTCGGGCCAGTTCTGAACCGTGGCCAAGACCAGTTTGGTCACCACGTCGCTGTCCTCCACCATGTGGGGCTCGGGCTCCAGGGCCGGCACGTTCTCCTTCCACCAGGTGTAGGTGAGATTCTTGTCGTCGAAGGAGGTCAGGGAGGCGAGCTCGCCATGGAACACCTGCGCCTGCAGCGGCTTGTCCTTGGGGAGCACGATGGTGTAGCTCTTCTTGACGATGGGCATCTCGCCCTGAAAGTAGACCACGTCGTAGTAATGGCCCTTCATGGGGGGGATGTATTTGTCGTCGCCGGCGCCGCCCGCCTCGGTGGCACCGCTCCCCGAACCGGCCCCGATGCCTCCGCCGAGGTAGGCGATGACGAAGCCCTTGGAGTAAGTCTTGATCTCCACTGCGTCCCCGGGCTGGAGCTTGGGGACCGAGACGACCTTCATGCGGGGGCCCCAGTAGATCATCTCCTGGGGCTGGGGAAGATCGAATACGCGGTCGGCGGGGAGTTGTTCCACCGCCCCGCCGGCTCGGAACACGGTGACCCCCTTCACTTCCGCGAAGGAGGAGGCGGGGTCGTAGTCGAATCGAAGGGTCGCGTACTTCGCGGCACCTGCTTCCGTTAGGACCTTCACGAGCTGGGTCTTGTTCACGTGGCTCAGGCCCGATTCCTCCACGTCCACGTGGACATCCTCGCTGACGACGACGGCGTCGGCTCCCGGATATTTCTCGGCTGTCACGGACTTGAGGGCCTCGGGCGCCTTGGGAGCGGCCCCCCGCGCCCACGGGACGCAGCAGATCCACAGGACCCCCGCCACGGCCAAGGCGAGCCTTGTTGCAGCTAATCTCATGTTATCTCCCCTCCTGAGGGCATAGGGTGACTAGGTGACTAGGTGAGTAGGTGAGTAGGTGAAGCGGTGTAAGCCAATCCCACCGTCCACTCCTCACTGCTCACCGCTCACTGCTCACTTCTTATTACTTCTCCACCACCCCCGCGTTGGGCAGGAGGACCGGGATGCCGTCCTCTATGGGATAGACCCGCTTGCAGCCCGTGCAGACGAGCTGCTCCTTGCCGCCCTTCTCCCTGTACTGGAAGGGTTCCCGGCAGACGGGACAGGCCAAGATATCCAGAAACTCCTTGTCTATGGGCATCGGCGCTCCTCCGGCTGGATAGTGTAGAACAACGGCCTTGCCGGTGGAAGGAGGAAGGGAAGAAAGTGAAATGTTGGATGTCGAATGGGGCCATTCAAAACAAGCTCGATGACAGCTTGTCTCTTGCATTCACCATCCGCCATTCGCCATTCGACATTCTTGATTCACCATCCACCCTTCACCCCCGCCCTTGGAATGCGGCGCCACTCGTCCTATACTGAATCGCTATAGGGAGTTGCATGCCGGACTACATTTTCAAGGGCTCGCTGGTGGACAACCCACTGCCAGAGGTCCTTCAGAAGATCAATTACTACAAGGTGCCGGGGGTGCTCACCGTGGCATCTCACCTCGGCTCGAAAGAGATTTTCATGTCCGGGGGAAACGTCATCTTCGCCTCGTCCACCTTCGACAACGACCGCCTGGGTGAGTTCCTCCTCCAGGCGGGCCGGATCAGCCCGGCCCAGTACGATCGTTCGGTCCAGATCATTAAGACTACGGGGAAGCGCCAGGGCGCGGCCTTGGTGGAGATTGGCGTCCTGACCCCGCCGGAACTGCTCCAGGCCGTGAAGGACCAGGTGACGGCCATCGTGTGGTCCCTCTTCAACTGGCCGGAGGGCACCGTCACCTTCGCCGTGGGCAAGTTCAAGGACGACGAGATCATCAAACTCAACTTGGACACGAGGCAGGTGATCCTCCAGGGCATCCAGGCCATCGAGGATCCCAAGCGGATCGTCCGCTGGCTCGGGCGCAAGGAAGAGGTCTTCGAGCCCTCGGACAACGCCCTGGCCCTCCTCCCGAGCCTGCCCCTCGGGCAGACGGACCGGCTCGTCCTTCGCCTGGTGGACGGCGTGCGCAGTTTTCTGGGCATCCTCCAGACCGCCACCTTCGACTCGGGAGACACGGTGAAATCCCTTTACTCCTTGTACACTTTGGGCCTCATCCGCAAGAAGAACACGGTCATCAAGATCGTGGCGGGCTCCGCGGGATCGGGGGGGAACGACCGTTGATCAAGATCTCCTTCATGGGCGGCCTGGGCGACTTCGGCAAGAACATGACCGTTCTCGAACACGAGGGTGCCCTCCTGGTCATAGACTGCGGGAGCATGTTCCCGGAGGCGGACATCCCCGGGATCGACCTCGTCATCCCCGACCTGACTTACATCCAGGACAACGCCGATCGAGTGGCGGGCCTGGTCCTGACGCACGGGCATGAGGACCACATCGGCGCCGCCCCCTTCTTGCTGGACCGCGTGCCCGTCCCCGTGTTCGCCTCCCGGCTCACCATGGGGCTCCTGAACCGCAAGCTGGACGAGATCAAGGTGGAGCCTCCCTCCCGAACCCTGCTGAAGGCCGGGACCCGCGTGAAGGCGGGGCCCTTCACCCTGGAAGGCATCCCCGTCACCCACTCCATCCCCGATGCCATGGCCCTCGCCATATCGACGTCCGAGGGGACCCTCCTCCACACGGGGGATTTCAAGCTCGACCAGACTCC
>JAKAJA010000085.1 GCA_021814085.1 Acidobacteriota bacterium
CGTTCCCAAGGGTGAGGCCGCCGCCTACGAGGCCTTGCCCGCCATCCGGGCAGCCCTCAAGCGGGGCCGTTGGAACGCCGTGGCGAGGCTTCTCGGATTCGATCGAAAGTGGTCCGTGGACCTGCGAAAAGAGCGAGACAACGGTTGAGCGAGTGAACGAGTCAACGAATGAACCAGGCCTATAAGGTCAGTTCAATTTCATAACGAGAGCCATCGTCATCACGGGCCCTTGGGCTCTCTCCCTTCGGGTGGCAAGACCTCCGGCTCGATGGCACCCGATGGGGATCGTGCCGGTGGGACCGCCTCCTCCACCGGGAGCGTGAGGACGAGGGCGACCCACGTGGGGAAGAGGTCGAGGCCCGGGATGAGCTCCGTCGTGAAGGCCAGGGCCAGCCTCGCTTTGAAGCCCACGGTTAGGAGCAGGGCCACGGCCGTGGCGATGTCCACCGCCCACTCCACGGGGGAGAAGCCCCCTTCGATGACCAGGGGCAGGAGGACGCCCTGCAAGAGATCCGCGCAGCCGGCGATGAGGAGGGCGACGAGCTTGCGCTTCTTGCTGATCCGGGCGTGGCCGAAGCCCATTGCGAGGAAACTCAGGGGATTCATGGGGCGCTCCGCAAGCGAGCCCGTGGTTTCGAACAATCTAGCCGGAAACCGCGAGAGCCAACGAGCCAGAGAGCCAACGAACCAACGAGGGAAAACCACGTTTGTTCCCCCGCACCAGAGACACCCAGCAACTCTTCTCGCGTTGACTCGTTCCCTCGTTGACTCGTTGACTCCATCACTTCTCCCTGACCCACCGGAGGATCTCGGGAATCGAGGGCCTCTTGCCCGTCATGAGAACGCCTACCCGATAGACCTTGGCCGCGGCCCAAGCCACCACGATGGTCCCCAAAGCGAGCAGGCCCAGGCTCGCGGCGATCTGCCATAGGGGCACCTCCACGGCGCCCACCCGCAGGAGCATGGTGATGGGCGAGGTCACGGGGAAGAGGCTCAGGGCCACCACCCAAGGTGCGTTAGGCATCATGAGGGTGGGCATCATGAGGACGAAGGGGATGATGAGCCCAAATGTGACGGGCATCTGCCACTGCTGCGTCTCCTGCTGGGTCGTGCAGGCGGCGCCGATGGCGGCATAGATGCTCGAATAGAAGACGAATCCCAGGAGGAAGTAGAGGACCAGCAGGACGAGCTGGAGCACCTTCACGGGCGAGCCTTCCATGTGGGACTGGAAGTTCATGGGGTTGGCCATGTATAGGGACGTCCCCACGATGAACCAGATCCCGTATTGAAGCAGACCCACGGAAGCGATGCCCACGATCTTCCCCATCATGAGCTCGAAGGGCCGTACGGCGGAGAGGATCACCTCCACGACCTTGCTGTTCTTCTCCTCGAGGACGCCGTTCATGATGGCCACGCCGTACATGATGATCATCATGTAGATGACCATGGCCAGGGCGATGGGGACGATGAAATCCATGATGGATCCCTTCCGCGTCTTCCCGCCCTTCTCCACCTTTACGGAGTCGAGGTCCACCCGGCCCTTGAGCTTGTCCGCGATGGCGCGGTCCAGCCCCAGCTTGTCGAGGCGATGCTCCACAAGGACCGCGTTGAGACGGCCGTTGAGCATCTGGAAGAGCTGGGGGTTGGAGATGTTCTGCCCTAAATAGGTGGCCTTGAGGTCGGTCTTGTCGTCTCCCTCGAGGAGGAGGGCGCCGTCCACCTTGCCGTCCCCGATGTCCCGCTTGATCGATTCGAGGTCTTGGCCGGCGGGGGCCATGGTGAGGGTGGCCGCGTTCATGGCGCTCTCTTCCGCCTTGCTCTCGATGCTGTTGCCCTCGTGTCTGGGTTGCGGGGACGCCGCGATGACCGCCGGGCCTGCCCAGCCGGTCTTGTCCACGACGAGGACGGAGATGGGCTTACCCGTCTGTACGATCTGCAGGGCGGCGGGAACGACCATGAGGGCCCCGAAGATAACCGGGGTGATGAGGGTGGTGATGAGGAACGACTTTTTCCGGACGCGCTCCAGGAATTCCCTGCGGATGATCGCGTAGATATTACCCCAGTTAGTTCGCATGGCCGTCTCCCTTCCGTCCCTCGCGGGCAGAGCCCGTAGGGGCCGGAGGTTGCCCTCCGGGGTCCCCCCCCGTCACGACCTTGACGAAAATGTCGTGCATGGAGGCCTGGGCCTCCTCGAACTTCGATACCTTCACGCCCATGTCGAGGAGCCTCTTGAGGATCTTTCCGGCATGGACGCTGGGGCGCAGGAAGAACCGGGCCTCGTTGGGGTGGATGAGGGCCTGCTCGGCAAGTGATTCGAAATCGGCCGGAGAAAGGGCCGCCCCGTCCGAGAATTCCACCTTCACGGCCCGGGCGCCATAGCGCTTCCGAATGTCGCCCACGTCGCCCTGCAACACAACCCGGCCCTCATTGACGAGGGCGATGCTGTGGCACAGCTTCTCCACCTGTTCCATCTGGTGGGTGGAGAGGACCACCGTCATCCCCTCCCGGACGGCCTCGTCCAGCATGTCCATGAAGAGTTCCGTGTTCACCGGATCGAGCCCCGAGAAGGGCTCGTCCAGGATGGCGATCTTGGGTATGTGCTGGATGGCGACCAGGAGTTGGATCTTCTGCTGCATGCCCTTGGAGAGCTCGTCCACCTTGTTGTTTTCCCACTTCTCCAACCCGACCCGCTTCAGCCCCTTGGAGGCTCGGCGGGAGGCCTCGGCCGTGGAGAGCCCGCGGAGGCACGCGAAGAAGCGCAGAAGTTCGCCGACCTTCATCTTCGTGTAGAGGCCCCGCTCCTCTGGCAGATATCCGAGGATCGAGCTGGAGATCTGGTTCCGGGGCTGTCCCAGGACCGAAATACCGCCCTGGTCCGGCAGGTAGATCCCCATGGTCATGCGAATGAGGGTGCTCTTGCCGGCGCCATTCGGCCCCAGGAGGCCGAAGATGGCACCTTGGGGGATGTCCAGATCCAGCGGCCTGACCGCCTTCACCTCCCCGAAGTTCTTCTCGACACCGCGATACGAAAGGGCTTCCATGGTTCCTCCCACTCCCGGGATTGTACGATAATCCAGGCCTAAAGTTTGCGTCCGCCCTCCGCCGACCACCCGCTCACACACCGGCGCCCGAACCGGCTCGCCATTGCTAAACGGGTCGGGTTGGTGAATAATCGCGCAGGACGGGGAGGACATGGCGACGGAGGTAAAGTTCCCGTACATCGCCTTGGAGGGTCCCATCGGCGTGGGAAAGACCACGCTGACCAAGATCCTGGCCAAGAAACTGGGGGCAACCCTCTTCCTGGAGGACCTCCAGAACCCTTTCCTGCCCGACTTCTACCAGGGCCGGAAAGGGGCGGCCTTCCAGTGCCAGCTCTTCTTCCTCCTCACTCGCCACCAACAGCAGCAGCAACTCGTCCAGAGAAGCCTCTTCGACAGCCGCGTGGTGGCGGATTACATCCCATTGAAGGACAAGATCTTCGCCCACCTCAACCTGAACGACTCGGAGCTTGTCATCTACGAGAAGATGCACTCCATCCTCATGGACAACGTCCCAAAGCCGGACGCCGTCATCTACCTCCAGGCCACCACCGAAACCCTCATCAAGCGCATACGCTCCCGGAGCCGGGATTACGAGAAGCGCATCTCCGACGAGTACATCGACGAGCTGAATAAAGCATACAACTTCTTCTTTTTCAGATATTTAGAAACACCCCTCTTGATTGTTAACACGAATGATGTAGATTTTGAGAAGAGCGCCGGCGAGCTGGACCACCTGATCGGTCAGGTGAACCGGCTCGAGAAGGGCGTTCTGCTTTACGCCCCGCTGGGATCCGCCTAGCGGACACGGACGGGGTCGTGCACTGCCACTGAGTTGCTTTCCCTCAAGCCCTTCGGGGATGGGGAGAAAGGAGAAGTCCCGTGTCGAAAATCTCCAAGGCCATGCCGCAGGCCATCACGGTGCCCGGCCTGAGGGAGCGCAAGGCCCTCGGGGAGCGGGTCGTCATGCTCACAGCCTACGACAGCCCTTCCGCGAAGATCGCCGAGGACGCCGGTGCCGATGTCCTCCTGGTGGGTGACTCGCTGGGAATGGTCGTCCAGGGCCACCCGGATACCCTCGGCGTCACCCTCGACCAGATGGTCTACCACTGCGCCATGGTGTCCCGCTCAGCCAAGCGCGCCCTGGTGGTGGCCGACATGCCCTTCATGACCTACCACACGGGCTGGCAGGACGCGGTCCGAAACTGCGGGCGGTGCCTGCAGGAGGGCGGCGTTCAGGGAGTCAAGATCGAGGGGGGGGCCAAGCGCGCCGACCTCATCAAGGCCCTCGTGGACAGCGAGATCCCCGTCATGGGCCATATTGGGCTCACCCCCCAGTCGCTCCACACCTTTGGTGGTTTCAAGGTTCAAGGCAGGACCTTGGAGGCCGCAGAGGCCCTCCTGCGTGACGCGAAGGCCGTTGAAGAGGCGGGCGCTTTCTCCATGGTCCTCGAGTGTATTCCCAGTGAGGTGGCGCGCGAGATCACGGCCCGTTCGGGCATCCTCACCATCGGCATTGGAGCGGGTCCCCACTGCGACGGGCAGGTCCTGGTCTTCCACGACGTACTCGGCCTTTACGATGGACCCCTTCCCCGCTTTGTCAGACCCTACGGGGACTTCGGAAAGCAGATGAGGGAGGCCCTCGGGAATTTCAAGAGGGATGTGATGGAGGGCCGATTCCCCACGGAAGAAGAGGCGTTCCACCTCTCCCCGGACCTGGCCAGGCAGTTCGGCGCGAAAGATGACGATGCAGATTCTTCGGCGCATTGACGAACCCAGGGCGTTGGCCCGAACCTGCAAGTCCCGCGGAGAGCGGGTCGCCCTCGTTCCGACCATGGGCTACCTCCACGAAGGCCACCTGTCCCTCGTCCGCATCGCCCGCCAGCACGCCGACCGCGTCGTCGTGAGCCTCTTCGTAAACCCGACCCAGTTCGGCCCCGGCGAGGACCTGGATCGTTATCCGCGGGACTTCGAGCGGGACCGCGCCCTTTGCGAGGAGGCGGGCGTGGATGCACTCTTTGTCCCCGAAGCGGCGGACATGTACCCGCAAGGGTTTTCCACCTCCGTGGACGTTCACGGCACCCTCACCAAAGGCCTCTGCGGCGCGAGCCGCCCGGGCCATTTCGCGGGGGTGGCCACGGTGGTCGCCAAGCTCTTCAATCTCTGCGAGCCCGACGTGGCCGTATTCGGCCAGAAAGACGCCCAGCAGGCGGCCGTCATCCGGCGCTTCACGGAAGACCTGAACCTGGCCGTGGAAATCGTCGTGGCTCCCATCGTCAGGGAGGCTGACGGGCTGGCCATGAGCAGCCGCAACGTGTACCTAACCCAGGACGAGCGGGCCCAGGCCATCGTCCTCAAGAAGTCTCTCGGCGCCGCCGTCGCCCTCTTCGACCGGGGCGAGCGTAACACAGCGGCGATCATCAATGAGGCCGAAGACATCGTGGCGTCGGCACCCCTGGCCCGGATCAGTTACGTGGAGATCGTGGACGCCCGCACACTGGCCCCTGTGGACGTCATCGAGCGGCCGGCCCTCTTGGCCCTCGCCGTCTATTTCGGAAAGACACGCCTCATTGATAACACCCTCCTTCCCCCCACTGGAGTGCTCTGACATGCTGCTGACCATGCTCAAAGGCAAGATTCACCGCGCCACCGTCACCGATGCGAACCTCGAGTACGTGGGGTCCGTCACCATTGACAGCACGCTGCTCGATGCCTCGGGCATACTGCCTCACGAGGCGGTGGATATCCTGGACATCACCAACGGCGCTCGCATCACCACGTATGCCCTGGCCGGCCCTGCCGGCTCCGGGATGATCTGCGTGAACGGCGCCGCCGCCCATCTGGTTCACAAGGGCGACCTGGTCATCCTGTGCGCCTACGCGCAGATGGAACCCGCCGAAGCGGAGGTCTTCGAGCCCACGGTCGTTCTCGTGGACGAAGCGAACCGCATCGCGCAGGTGTCCAAATATCGCGCGGGGCTCCTCGTAGGGACCGCGTGACTTCGACTCGAAAGGCCCTTGGCGCGTGCCTTCTGGCCGTTGCGCTGGTCCTCGCGGCGACACGGGGTGTTCCTGCTGCCCAATCCCCCGACCCCGCCTTCGACCTCTATCTCCGAAGCGACTACGGGATGGTGAAGCTCTGGCTCAACACCAGCACGGGCGAATTCCACTGGGAGGACCCCGTGAGGAAGCTCGACGTGAGAGGCCGCGGCACGATGGCCTTTCCCAACCTCGGCCCCGTAGTCTTCTCCTTTGCCGGACCCCTCCCGGGGTACGACTGGGTGAGCGTCTCCCTGAAGATTTTCGGGACCACGGCCACGGGGGTCATGGCCGTCTTCCCAGAAGGGGTGCCAACCCGGAAGATCGTCTCCAACTTCTATGACCGCGACACGCGAGATGACCTGCCGAAGAAAGACAGGGCGCCCAGGCCCAAGCCCACTCCACCCAAGGTGGAAGGCGTCAATCCCAACCCTAAAGAAGTCCCGATTCCCCAGCCCCCGCAGGCGAAGTAAGGGCCGCGACCTTCCCTACTTCTTCAGTGGGGTCAATGGCGCGAGCTTGTCGTACGGCTTCAGGACGAACGTGATTCCCACGCGCGTGTTGGGGGGCGTCGAACCCACGAAGGGGCCCACTGGCGCGGGAAACACCATGGAACCGCTGATGGTGGTGCCCGAGGCGGGCAGGGGCCCCGTGCAGAAGACGGGAGGACCCGCGTGGATGTCCGTCGTCAGCAGGGTCTGAATGGAGTCCATACTGCCAAGGAGCGGGTTGATGATCTTGATGGGGTAGGCGATTTCGCACACGAGTTTGTAGCCTGGCGTCCCCCCACCCACCTCAAAGCTGACGCCGCCATCCGCTGGAGACCCGGGATCGGGCCGGTATTCCGTGCGCGACTTATCGTTCTTGTTGACGAGGAGGCCGGTCAGGGCCAAGTTGTTCGAGTCGAGCTTCTCCACGTGCCAGCGCCCCCAATCATCGCGCTTGTCCGACTGCAGGACAACGAACCGGGCCGTGGCCGTCATATCGACCTTCGCGCTCATGTCCCGGCTTTCCCAAGCATCCTTGGCGCGCCACGTGATGTCGAGCTGCCACATCGCAGTGCTGATGAATGGCTTGAGGGAGATGACGGGCACAGCGGCGGAGGTCATGCCCGTGCCGAAGGCCGCAACGAACCCCAGAAGAGCGAGAATCCCTACCGCGCTTCCTAGCGCCTTAACATACAATTTGTTCCCCATCTGTCCCCCCTCTCACACCGATGGCCGCTGTTTCTTACGCCCGATCTCCTGCTCCCCTTCTCCCCTTCTCCCGTTCTCCCGCTCTATCCTTTCCACGCGCCATAGGCCATGCAAGCCCAACCGGCGAGGAAGCAGACCCCTCCCACGG